>JAGNUG010000177.1 GCA_017987115.1 Flavobacteriales bacterium
TGCTGGGATCGCGCGCGACAGAGGATTGTTGCCCGATCTGGATACACCTGTGCTCGCTCTTTTTCCAGAATACGCGGAGCCACTTCCAGCTACCCCGGACCTCGGTTTTCCGGAGCTGATCGCGGATGCGGACGCACTGAAGCGAACGGTCACCTTACGCGATCTGCTCACCATGCGCACGGGGTATCTGTGGGACGATAACAGTGCATTAAGTAGCAGGGCGTTCAACAGCTCGTCCGACCCTGTCCGGTTCACCCTGGATCTGCCTTTTGAAACCGGACCGGGCACGGTGTTCAAGTACTGCACAGCAGGCTCACATGTTCTGGGTGTTGCGGTGGCGAAAAGCGTTCATCAGAATTTGAAGGAATTTGCAGATACCGCGTTGTTCGCACCTATCGGTGTTTCTATTTCGTCATGGTCCAATGATCGGCTGGGAAGGACCATGGGCGGAACCGAGTTGTCCATGAAAGCAAGTGATATGGTCAAATTCGGGATGTTGTATTTGAACGAGGGAATGGCCAACGGTAAGCAAGTGATCTCGAAGGCATGGATCAATGAAAGCACAAGTGAACAAGCCGTTCTGAATGAATGGGATGTACTACCCGGAGCGAACGGTTATGGCTACTACTGGTGGAGACGCACCACCCACGGACACCAAGCCTACGTGGCCAGCGGATACGGCGGGCAACTTATCTGCGTGATCCCGGATCTGCACATGGTGATCACCACGACCTGTATCGTGGATGACCGGAACAGAGGTAGGTCGGAGATCAGACGTCTACACCATTTCATTGATCGCATAGTAGCGCTCCGGGAGTGAAAGTGGATAGTGGTCATCTCGCTGAAGTCCGCGTTTGTGGCCTCCACACGGACACTTCGGCTTTACCTTGTTCTTCTAGTGAAGGAGATCGCAAAAGAAGTGTAGTATTGAAATGAACAAATGCAACCCATGAGAAAACTCATCGCTGCCATCAATGTTACGGTTGACGGATATTGCGACCATACCGCAGTGGATCCGGATGCGGAAGTACATGATCATTACGCGGAATTGATACTCGGTGCGGACACGCTGCTCTATGGGAGAATAACCTATGCGCTTATGGACTTCTGGCGCATACTGGCTGAAAGTCCATCTGGTGACCGATCCGCGAAATGGTGTTCCAGAACTATGAAGTGCAGTTGCTCGGTTTCGACATGAGCGATCCGCGACAACGAGACGGTGCGCTGGTAGAACGGTACGTATTGGTGTATTGAGATCTAGGAGTAACGCGTGTTACGTTCTTGCCGAAACTTCTTTTGGCGTATTACACAGTACAGGGTGCACTATCCTAAGGTTTCGAGAGCGCAGGTTTGCCGCAAAATGGATTGCGGAACATACGTAAGTTTTCATTGCGCTCAACATCAGCATGTGTGAACATGAAAGCTACATAACCGTGATCAATTTCATCTTACAATGAACTTGGCAGCAATGGGTTTGCCTTGGGGATCAATAGCGCGTACGCAATACATGCTTGCGGCCAGTTCACCAGTTTCCATGCTTCCTGTTAGGCCTTGTATGCGTTCCATTGCAATGAACCTACCGGTGGCATCGTAAACCGCAACGTTCCATTTTTCAGGATAAGGGAACGTTAGAGATAGCCGGTTGTTCTCCTGTTCGTGCCAGGCAATTAGTGCTTGCCGCTCTTTATCGTAGACCTCCTCCACCCCCACCGGATCACTGCAATTCGCTACTGCATCACCCCCGATCCATTGGGCTACGCTTTTGTAAAAAGGCTGACCATCCACATACCAAATACCGCCTACAACATATAGGCTGTCTTGCCATATAGTCATGTCGGTCAATGTGTTGATGTCAGAGAATTGCCCTGAAAATTGGCCGGGTAGTCCACACCATTGCGTACCGGTCCACTTGGCGATTCCATCACATAGAACACCACCGCAATTGTTGAACAGCTCGCAGACGTAAAGTTCATCGTGCCACCACTCCAGATCCAGTGCTGCTGCGCTGTTGGGTAACGTATACTCCAATCCTCCGCCCAAGTTATTCCACGTGGTGCCATCGAACGCCGCCACCAAATTACCCGGTGCACCACCACTTTCATGAAATGCACCGGCAACGTATAATATGCCGTTGCGGATCAGGATCTCCTTGATCGGGCTTAGCGTATTCCAACCCGGAACATATTCCCACATATTGCCATCGTGACGAATGAAACTTACAAAGTCGGGGCCCAATGGATCACGAAAAAGACCAGTCACATAGGTATAGCCTTGATAATCGAAAACTATTCCTACGTAATTGTTGTTGTAATCCTGAACTTCGTTGAATGGTGCCCAAATGTGGAAGGCACTCCCATCATACCGGAAAATGCAACTTTGGGGGTAACCGCAAATGGTACTTGTGAACCCTGTTGCATACAAATTAGCTTGCGGTTCTTTCGGCACTAGCGTTGATAGACCACTGAAACTAGCATTAGCACATTCAAGCGCTTCCCAGGGTTGGGTTGTTAAACCGACGCAGGGTCTTCGGTTTCGAGACCCTGCGTTCTTGGTTAATGGGGGAGGGGCTTCACTGTACAACGGAACCTTGCCAAGGTCTTGAGAGAATTAGGACCGCATTGCTGTTCGCCGCCTATTTCATAAAGCGGTGCGCGATCGCAGTGTGCTGTTCATGAATGTTGCGCTTACTGATGGCACTCACGAAACATGTCCGCGTGTTGGAACACTCAGGGTAGATCAACCAAGCCCTTCCAGTAAAATCCCGACCTTTAGACACTATGCTGCTGGACAACTTACCCTCGGTGCTGCGCTCCGGCTTTCGTACCGTAACGGGGAGCATTGCTTTTTATCCTGTGGTGTTGGCCCTGGCGTTTGCCGCGTTTGCTGCTGGTCTGGTCTGGTTCGATCTTTCAGGGCCCGGGGTGGACCTCAAAGGCAATTTGGGCTGGTTGAAATTGAAGGATGCCGAAGCAGCACGGACCATTATAGCAACCATTGCCGCAGGCATCATCACGCTCGCTGTTTTCAGCTTCTCCATGGTCATGATCGTGCTGAATCAGGCCGCATCCCACCTGAGCAACCGTGTACTGGACCAATTGATCGGCAATCGGTTCCAACAAGTGGTGCTCGGCATCTACATCGGTACCATCCTATTCGCATTGCTTTTGCTCACCACCATCCGCGAAGGCGATACCGGTAACTCCGTACCAACGATCAGTACCTATACCTTGATCCTGATCGCTGTACTGGATATCTTCCTCTTCATCTACTTCCTCCATTACATAACCCGCTCCGTGAAGTATGAAGTGATCATTCAGCGCATCCACGCGGAAACGATGGAAGCCATGCAGGAGCAGTTGAGTGCCGATGGCTCGGAGCCAACGAATGAACCTGCTGCACCCTTGCCGTTCGCGGTCCATGCCAAGGCATCGGGCATGTACATGCGCATTGATCACAAGCCGCTGCTGAAGCTCTGTGCGGAACAAGGCATTTCAATTGAGTTCACTGCGCTTCCGGGTTCTTTCATCGTAGAAGGTGCACCATTGTTGCTAGTGGATCGTCCGTTGCCACCTGCGTTACAGGAACGCCTACTGCGCTTAGTGCCACTTGCACAAGTTGAGAACGTGGAGGATAACTATGCATTCGGTTTCCGCCAACTTACCGAGGTGGCCATGAAGGCCCTGAGTCCCGGGGTGAACGATCCCGGTACCGCATTGCTTGCACTGCGTGCGTTGTTCGATCTGTTCGCATATCGTCTAACACATTTTCCACGATCGACCTGGGAAGATGATGAAGGCACTGCGCGCATAACCATGCGCACATGGTCTTTCGATCTCATCTTCAAAGCCACCGTATTCGCCATATGGGATTATGGCCATGCTGACCGCTCCATTCAACATGAACTGGAAAGCCTTCTGCCCCAATTACGCACCGCATCTGCAACGGTAAAAGAAATGCGCGAACGTGTGCGCGCGACCATTGCTCAAAGTGAGCAACAAGGCGCAAGTGCTGTTGTGAGCAGTCACTGAAAAGGATCAGACCACCGCAGGTTTTTCCGCAAGGGCATTCCTTGAATCAGGCATCCATCCGGGTTGTATGCTAGTGCGCTGCAATTGGAATGGCTCGGCAGCGTTGAGCTAGCTTCGTACCGGCAGATCGACCACGGGTAATGTCCAAGTGTGGCTTTGTGTGCGGACGTCATGGGATCGATCATTTGTAAAGGCCACGTGCAGGCCACTGCGGTAGTTCTGCTGGTCATCGGCTTGTTCCACGGTACGCCGCTGTTCGCGCAGGACCAGTCGATCGCGGTAGGCAAAGGCCTGCGTGCCCGTTGGGAACTGGTGGATAGTTTACGCAGGGGCACTTTTCTCCTGAGCCCCTACAAACCGGTGTATGTGTTACCGGTTGTGTGGAGCAGTGACCCGAACCGCGATCCACGGCGCACCACCGATCCTACACCTTCTGGAAACGCACAGATCCCACTTGACGTGTTCGAATGCAAGTTCCAGATCAGCATCAAGACCAAAGTGGTGCAAGGGCTTTTCAAGGACCATGGCGATATTTGGGTGGGCTACACGCAGAGCTCGCGTTGGCAGGTCTATAACTACGGACTGAGCCGCTCGTTCAGGGAGACCAACTATGAGCCGGAAGTGCTGGTGGTGATACCCACGCGGTACCGCATCTTCGGGTTCCATCTCCG
>JAGNUG010000005.1 GCA_017987115.1 Flavobacteriales bacterium
CTAACGATGGTGCAATTACCATCCATACCAGTTCGGGTATGGGTCCATTTCAATACAGCATTGATGGCGGACAAACATTCGTGGGATCCAATTCGTTCACCGATCTGGCTGCAGGAGCGTATAACGTATTCATACAAAGTGCTACTGGAATGTGCTCCTATCAGGAGACCGTTTCCATTGAAGCCTGCACATTCACTACGGTGGATGTAGTAGCTACCGATGCCTCTTCCGTAGTAACGGCAAATGGTTCCATTGTCATCGACCCCACTTCAGGAGTAGCACCCTATCTCTATAGCATTGATGGCGGACAGAACTTTGTTACCACGAATGCATTCCTCGGCCTGCCTGTAGGCAACTATAACGTGGTTGTACAAGATGCATCGGGCATTTGCTCATTTGCAGTAAGTGCTCCTATTGAAGCGGACGGAAATGTGGGCATTGATGCTGTAGATACCGTTCCATCCGACGGAATAAGGATCTACCCCAATCCGACCAGCGATCTTTTCATGATCGAGATCGGATCGCATGCTGCGCTAGCAGAGGTGGTATATATCGAGGTCTACGATAATCTGGGCAGAACAATTCGAACCGGTTCACTGGCAACGCATGATGGCGGGCAAACCACGCTGTCTCTTGCTGGGCATGCCCCTGGAACTTATGTTGTGAAATGCTACAACAGTACGTTCGAAAAGAATTTCAAAGTGATCAAAATGGATGGTATCCGCTGATCATCTAATTGGGGCCTAAGGGCTGCCAACTACGTGTTTAGCGCATAGCCGACCATCGGGCAAGGCAACGCGTCCTAGAAAGACCGTGGACGTGTTCATTGAGCTCACCCTGGTGTTGCGGCCCTTCAACTTCAGCACGCTCAGCACCAAAGCCTATGGATATGCTGCGTGATCCCACGTTCCCGGCGTTGCTGATCGTGCTCTATGGGCTATTGCCGGTGTATGTTCTGGACCGGATGATGGAGCGGAAGGCGCGACCCCGTGCGTTGATACCCAGTTAGCGCTGCTTGAACCAACGGCTCTGTGCTATCTTCAGTTTCTTAACCACCGATAACTATACACATGTTAGTACCAAAGCCTTGGGCAAGATCCGCAGCCCATGGGAAGCCTTGGACCTGTAAAACGCTATTGGGCTTTACATGCCCCAATAGTGAACTAGAAACCACTCCAAGCACAAACCAAGTCCGGAAATAAACCCTACTGTTGTTACAACCGACTAGTTGTAGGTAATACAATCGCATAACGACCCATGAGTTTTCGATTCGACGAAGACATGCTCACAGTAATGAAGCTTGCGAAGGAACAATCACAAGCAGGAAAGAATTCATACATCGAGAATGAGCACATCCTTTCTGGCATACTAGGTCTACAAGATTCAAGTGCTAAAACCATCCTGGTTAAGTATGGCTATGCGACTGCTAGCACCGACATCATTAGCTCCGATTCTGCAACAAGGGAGCACGAAGACCTGGTAATTTTGAGGCATGAAGGAGAGCTAACGCTGCGGGATAGTGCTCTTGAAGCACTGGTATGGGGTGCGGACATAATTTCACCTATTCATGTATTACTAAGTATACTTCGTCGCCGCCAAAAGAAAGATACTGCATTTCTAAATCTCACCTCTGCAAACCTTTCCTACGAAATAGTAGAGCTTGAATTATTATCAGGTATATACTCAACTTCAAAAATCCGCTTTCGCCTGAGTAAATTGTTCCATCATCCTTATTTGCGTACCAGCAAGATTAAAAGGTGTATTGCTCCATTAGCCTGACGAAAAGAAATGAAAACTACCTACAACAACACCTATCAAACAAAGCCGCACAAAGCCACTCGCAAGGCCTTGCTTCGTTTTATAGCTGTGGCCCGTTGTAGCCAATTAGAATGAAATACCTGTCCGTCTTACTTGTGCTCGTCATGATCACTTCTTGCTGCAACTGTGAGGATAAGAAGTACAATCCAACCGGTATTGATCCATCCTCCATGTCTGAGAAAGAACTTTATTTGACCTATGGGCTTGAAGTTCCTGATGATTTTTACCTTATGCTCCAATCCCAGATTGAGAAGAAGGAAATTGGTATTGAGCTATACTGCGCACAACTTCAAATTGAAAATCAAGTCTCTCATCTGGTTAATGTTGCCATCCAAGTGGACTCTCTTGAAATATTAACTGCATCCGTAACACGAAGTGATTACTCGAATAAGGTGAACAAATTGATTGAAAATATAGTTATCGGGCGTGAATGGACTTATGAGACCGAGAAACACAGTTCAGGAGATTTCGATTTTCGTTTGGACTTGCAGAAACTTTGCGTAATGAAAAGATAACTGGTTACAACATGCTCTTGCCGCAAACAGCCCTCGTCCCGGTGCCAACTCCCGTTGAAGCATGATAACTTCGTCCAGGAACAAGATCACGAAAGGCGGCCTGCGGCAAGCGCAGGCCCGCTAGGGGCAATTAAAAAAGACACACATGAGAAGAATAACAATTATACTACTGACCATGCTGACTATGACAGCATACGGACAGACCAACAAAGAAAAAGCCTACGACCTTGGCATGAAAGCCATAAAAGAAATGGATGCTGGCAAAATCAGGGACGCAATAAAATTATTGGAGCAATCCAAAGAACTCGACCCTGACAATATTGACTACCCATACGAAATAGCCTATGCCCACTACCTTGACAAAAGCTACACAGACGCTATCAAAATCCTAAAAGGATTGACTAAGCACGATAAAGTAAATGATCGAATCTACCAAATGCTTGGAAACTGTTACGACATGGAAAAAAATCCGGACAAGGCCATAGAGACTTATGAAACTGGACTAAAATTCTATCCAAATTCTGGCATACTCTACTTGGAAAGGGGAAACATGGAGTTTGTCAAAGAGGACTATAACAAAGCCCTTGGTTATTACGAGCAAGGCATTGAAGTGCAGCCAAAATTTTCTTCCAACTACTATTGGGCAGCCAAAATCTTCATGAGTTCAACAGAGGAAGTTTGGGGACTATTATATGGAGAAATTTTCATGAACCTTGAACGTAACAGCAACAGGACTGCAGAAATCAGCGAGCTACTATACAACACCTATAAAAGCCAAATAACTTTTACATCGGATACTTCAATGACCGTTAGTTTTTGCCAGCAAATGACAATGAACATTAACGAAATCTCGGAGGACAGGGAAATGAAACTTCCCTTCTGCATGATTTACGAGCCTACTTTACTATTGTCTGTAGCTTTTGCCAAATCAATTGACATCAAATCGTTAGACGATATTAGAACAAGTTTTGTAGAGAACTATTACAAGATGGGGCACAACAAAACTCATCCAAACGCTCTATTTGATTATCAAAAGCAAATCATGGACAATGGACATTTAGAAGCATATAATCACTGGATTCTGATGAAAGGAGACGAAGACGCTTTTTCTACTTGGAATGACAGTAACAAGGACAAATGGGACAGCTTTGTAGCTTGGTTTTCTGAAAATCCCATTGAAATATCCGACACTAACAGATTTTACAGTGGACAGTATTAAAAGAATGAAAAAACTGGCGCTAACAAAACCTATACGCAATACCCTTCGGGACACTGCTCTTAGCCAAATCGTTAGCAGCAATGTAAAACGAGAGGATTTTTGTACCTAGGAGATAACACGAACTAAATTGAACGAAAAGGAAAACACAAACTGGTTTGACGAACTGACTGAGATTTTCGGTTGGATTCAAATCATGTTTTCCCCTACTCTAGTTGGACTTGCCCTCGGTGGACTTTACTACTTGTACTCGCCAGACACTATCGGCAAGATCTTAGGGTCTACGATTGCCATTATCGGACTTATCATTGGAATAATTTGGGCGACTAAAGTCAAGAAGAAATACGGTACAATTTGGTTCATTTCAAGAAACATGGCGACACCAGAATTAGACACCAGAAACGACTCTACCGAAAACAAGAAAGCAACTAAAAACACTGCTGCCAACAAAGGCTAAACCACATGCCTCCAACCGTTGCGCGTTGCTTTAGCCAGACCGTTGTATCCAATAACATCAAGCGGCCCCCCACCCCCTACTCCACCACCACCATCACTGCCCCATTGCAGAGCGTAGCGTGTAAATGTTCATCGGGTACGGGCCACCAATTGCCGGTGGCAAAAGGCCGGTGGCGTCGGGTACGGGGGCAGTAGTGCGGTTCGCAGAGGTATACGGCCACTTTATCCAAGAGACGTAAGCACGGCGTAACGGGCCAAATGACACGAGCCTTACGTGGCAAGCAGTTAAGTGCGCAGCACTGGCCAGTGGCTGTTCGGTTGGTGGTTGAGGCTTCTTGGTTCTTGGCTTTTTGGCTTGTGGTAGTAGGGCCAAGGGTTCTGGGTAGCATTGGCGCAAGAGCTGGCAGCGCAGTGCATTGGGCAATGCAAAGGCCTGGAACTGTTCGGTAGGCAATAGGCGCAGGTAATGAGGTGTCAGGTAGTTGTCCTCCACATGCTTTTTCCAGCTTTTGAACGCTTTCACCAATTCATCCGCACGGGATTGCTGCCCCTTAGGCAAGGCGGTTAGTTGTGTACGCACCTTAGTTTCTTCCTGCAAGAGGATACGCCGCAATGCCTTGGCCAATGCACGGGGTGGCACCAGCCGGCCGGCGCGGGGTTCGCAATAGCACAGGAATACTTCGTTGAGGGTGACCGTGACCTGCACAGTTGCAACAGCTCGCTTGCGGCATGGCACTTCAATGCCTATGCTCGCGCTCCTACTCATGGGTAGGGTCGTATTTGTTCAGGTATGTGCCTAAACCCAGTACCATGGGCAGATGCGCTCTACCGGTTGCTTCTGCTTCCTTGCGCGTGCGTACCATACACGCTCTGTTGTGCGTGGTATGGAACACACATTCGAAGATCTGGCTGCTATCTGGATCGGGTCTGCTTGGAACATGCGCGTGTTACCGGTCATCGTGCGCATGTTGCATCCTATCACGGGCATTTCTCCCGCTATCATGCGCATGTTAGCACCTAACACGGGCATTTCTCCGCCTATCATGCGCATGTTACATCTTGTCACGAGCAGTTCTCGGGCTATCATGCGCATGTTGGATCCTAACTCGGGCATTTCTCCGCCTATCACGCGCATGTTAGCGGCTATAACGGGCATATCTTGGGCTATTATGCGCATGATGGAATGTATAACGCGCATGTATTGATATTTCTTGTGGGTGCCATTTGTTAAGACTTTGGTAGAACCCGAAAAAATAAACGTCCTGTTCACGGGCATTTCATGGGTTTATTAACAATATTCGTTTTTTTCACATGTCACGGCCATACTCTTTGCGGTTAAAGTCCTTGGCCAGCAACACAGCCGAGGCCAGAGACAAACGGACGCACTCGAAGTCGAACGGAACCTAAACAACGAACAACCATGAAACTGATCAAAGCAGGAACAAGCGGCTTAAATGCCGTGAGCCTCATCGCAAAGGCGGAGTACGTGGAAGGCAAGATGAAGACCAATCTGAACTTCGCCACCCCGAACCCGGCTATCACTGAGGTTACCGCTGCACGGGAAGCATTGGTAACGGCCGTAGCGCAAGCTGAAAGCCGTTCCTTCGCCGACCTCGCAGTACGCAACGCCCAGACCGTGGTCCTTCGCACCTTACTGGTGAACCTTGCACGCTATGTGAATAACGTAGCCCTGGGTGATGTGGACAAGGCCGTGAGTAGCGGTTTTGAGCCGGCCAAAAAGCCGGAGCCCAGCACCCACTTGGACCCACCGGTAAAACTAGAGGCGCGCGTAAGCGACTTCGAGGGTAGCGTGGACCTCTTGTGGAAGCGCGTGGAGGATGCCCGCATGTACCAGGTGTACATCAACGACGGCGACCCATCGGATGCCACCAAGTGGTCGATGGTAGCTGTTAGCAGTCGCACGCGTACCCGCATTACGGATCTGGTACCGGGTAAGTTCTACTCGTTCCGCGTAACCGCCCTCGGTCGTATCGGGGAAGGTCCCGCGAGCGATGTGGTAAGTGGCCGCGCCGCGTAAGCGACCCCACAACTTCTTCTTCACTAGCATCCGCCCCGGTCCCGCAAAGGCCGGGGCGGGGTGCGTTAAGGGGTGCGTATGAACCGGTGAAGTATCTATCTTGGTGGGCCGGTTGTAATAAAACGCTATTGGGCTTTACATGCCCCACTAGTGAACTAGTAACCACTCCAAGCACGAACCAAGTCGGGAGATGAACGCTGCTGTTGTTACAACCGACTAGTTAGAACAAATTTTACAATGGAGCAGAAAGTGAAAGAAGCAGTCGAGCTATTGCTGAATCCAAAATCAGCGAAACGTGAGTCGGGAGCAAAAAGACTTAGGAAGCTTGAATCGATTGAATCAGGTCCTTACCTGGTTCAAGCATTAGAAAAAGAGATTGCGGATGTTCGAACTTGGTCTACCCAATATCATCTTATCCTTGCTATTGGTCATTCACAGTATGAAGCAGCTCTGCCATTTCTCATGAAACTTGCCAAAGAGAATTTTGAAGCAACAATTTTGTATTCTGGACTGGGTGATTCAATTTTTCGACTTCTAAGTATTAGTCATACTGTAGATGATTCGTTAGAACAAGTCTATGCCTTTGATAATTATATTTTGACGAAGGGGGCTTTTAGAGCCCTTGCTCTTCTACATATTGTCCCTGATGATAGTACTATTTCGGAACTATTAAACAAAGCTAGTGACCCAAGAGCTATTGAGGCTGTAAAAGGTTATCCCAATGACCAAACTGGATTGAGGCTCTGGGTAGCGGCGGCAAGTGCTGGCTGGAGAGAGGAGTTAAAATCGAAATTCTTGGATGACTGCAGTACGATTCAGGACGGTCGATTGACGTTAGCCGTAGAAAATTCCAGAAAAGGAAAATATGTAAAGTGGGGACCATATTAAATGTAACTTGCTCTAACATACGTTTGCCACAAGCCACCCTCGTCCCGGTGACAACTCCCGTTGAAGCGTTGAACACTTCGTTCAGGAACAAGATCACGAAAGGCGGCCTGCGGCAAGCGCAGGCCCGTTAGCGGCACGCTAAAAACGACAACATACAATCATGGAACTATTTGAATTTCCACAAAAAACAACTTGGGAAAAAAGAAATGCTTGGATTGAAAATGAAATCGAACAGAGTATGACAGGTGGAAGTTATTTGGTAAGTGACCATTCAACGGCATTATTTGCAGACTTACAAGCTTGCTATTGCATAGGCGCTTGGATTTCAGTAATTGTCCTTTCAATATCAATTATTGATTCGCATTTACGCGAAACTGAAGCTTTAAATGTGAAAGTCGGAACAGCCAAATTATTGGATGATTATTACTTCGGTAAGGATGATATTAATTGGCTCAGGAAACTCAGAAATCGGTATGTTCATGTTGACATTGATAATCCAGCTCTAGAAATGAACCACCAATACTTAAATAGAAAACAGTTAGAAAGTGATGCGACTAGAGCTGTGAAAATGATAATTCAAGCTTTCTTTCAAAGCCCAGGAACATAAAACATTAAAAAATGAAATATAGAATTGACGAGATAAATATTGGAGATGAAGTGATTTTTGAATCGACCTCTATCCAGAGCAATTATGACTTATATTGGAAAGTTATCGGAAAGAATAAAACTCAATTGATGATAGAACTTAAAGAAATGGGACACGATGAAAATTGGACAATCGAAATATTTGAAGTCAAAGGAGTTCTACCGACAGGAAGAAGTGAAAAATGAAAGCCAGCCGCTAATCGAGTAGGCGGCCCCGCCGCTGAATAGCGACGGGGTGCGCCTCGCACACCACTGTACCCTTCGGCTTCGCTCTGGGTAAACCAAGCGGGTTTCGCAGACAGTGGTTCGTTGAGGTCTGGAGCTACGTTCTGGCAGTGATCTTACATGGCTTCGTACCCGCATTACGGATCTGGTACCGGGCAAGTTCTACTCGTTCCGCGTAACCGCCCTCGGCCGTATCGGGGAAGGTCCCGCGAGCGATGTGGTAAGTGGCCGCGCCGCGTAAGCGACCCCGCAACTTCTTCTTCACTAGCATCCGCCCCGGTCCCGCAAAGGCCGGGGCGGGGTGCGTTCAGGGGGTGCGTATGAACCGGTGAAGTATCTATCTTGGTGGGCCGGTTGTTATAAAGTGCTATTGGGCTTTACATGCCCCACTAGTGAAATACAAACAACCCCAAGCACGAATCAAGTCCGGAAATAAACCCTACTGTTGTTACAACTGACTACCTTTGGGACTAATATCACTGATAAAAAAATGAAAGAACAAAATCAATAACATCTTACCTAAACAGTAAACATTATGAACAAAAGAAAAATATTATTGATAATTTTAATTATCCTAAATTCATTAGTGCTAATGGGACAAATTTATCCCGAAGGAGCTCCTCCATTTGCAAGAATTGTGAACATAGTTTTCCTAGTTTCAAGTTTGGCGTTTTTTATTGCAATGACAATACAAAAACGTACTTAGACAACAAGCCAGAAATGCCAATCGAGTAGGCGGCCCCGCCGCTGAATAGCGAAGGGGTGCGCCTTTCACACCACTGTACCCTTCGGCTTCGCTCTGGGTAAACCAAGCGGGTCTCGTATACAGCGGTTCGTTAAGGTGTGGAGCTATTTTCTGGTAGTGATCGAGCATGGCTTCGTAGCTGCATAACGGATCTGGTACCGGGCAAGTTCTACTCGTTCCGCGTAACCGCCCTCGGTCGTATCGGGGAAGCTTACACTGCGAGCGATGTGGTAAGTGGCCGCGCCGCGTAAGCGACCCCACAACTTCTTCTTCACTAGCATCCGCCCCGGTCCCGCAAAGGCCGGGGCGGGGTGCGTTAAGGGGCTGCGTGCGAACCAGTGAAGTATCTATCTTGGTGGGCCGGTTGTAATAAAGTGCTATTGGGCTTTACATACCCCAATAGTGAAATAGTAACCACTCCAAGCACACACCAAGTCCGGAAATAAACCCTACTGTTGTTACAACCGACTAGTTAGCGGCAATGCAAATGAGGACAAGCGTAGCCATATTGATACAGTTCCTGACGGTAGGCCTCGCCACTTCGCAGAACGACAAGACCAGTGAGCGAGAAACGCAGATCTTGAAAGACAATCGAGTAGCCATTAAGAGGACGTGGTCAACGATCTACCAAGACAACGACAACGAGATTCAGATAGATAGAAATCTCCAGTTGTATGAACAGTTCGATAGGAATGGAAACATCATTCTTCGACTTCGATTCAATAACGTCGGCGACACTTTAGAAAAGAACACGTTTGTCCGTAATGACAAAGGACAAGTATTCCGTGAGTATCGAGACTGCCTTGACACTTGCCTAGTTTGGTATTGGGAAAGCTCGTATGATCAAGGTAAACTTGACAATGCGACTGCATTCTCGAGAGACAGTTCTGTTGTCGCTTCTTCAAAATATTTCTACAATGAACAGGGCCTTGTTTCGAAATATTACTCGAGCAGACGAGAGGAGACTGTGGTTTCGACTAGCCTTGACGATGGCCGTAGCGGAGATCCAATCACAAATTATCACACCATATACGAGACAGATTACGATACTACAATTGTTGAATATTCAGGAGACACAATACGACACTCGTCAAATCATGAGTCACAATCTTCGCTTTATACTGAGAAGTACAACGAGGATGGCTTCATGTTGGAAGAGTCAGCGCTGTATAATTCGAAACTTTTGAATTATACGGAACGTTATGAGTATGATAGCTTTGGGAACAGGGTAATTAGGCTTATAACCAGTAGCAATATGAATGAGCCATACTTAATGGAAAAGTATATCTACGATGCGCGTCATCTTATGGTGAAAATGGAATACTATCACACCAAATTGGATATACCTCAGGTGATTTCAGAATTCGAATATGAACTTTTGGACGAATAGAACGCACTGCCGCTAATCGAGTAGGCGGCCCCGCCACTGAATAGCGACGGGGTGCGCCTCTCACACCACTGTACCCTTCGGCTTCGCTCTGGGTAAACCAAGCGGGTCTCTTATACAGCGGTTCGTTGAGGTGTTGAGCTGCTTTTAGGTAGTGATCGAGCATGGCTTCGTACCCGCGTCACGGATCTGGTACCGGGCAAGTTCTACTCGTTCCGCGTAACCGCCCTCGGTCGTATCGGGGAAGGTCCCGCGAGCGATGTGGTAAGTGGCCGTGCCGCGTAAGCGACCACGCAACTTCTTCTTCACTAGCATCCGCCCCGGCCCCCCAAAGGCCGGGGCGGGGTGCGTTTAGGGGCTGCGTGTGAACCGCTGAAGTATCTATCTTGGTGAACCTATACGCAATGCCCTTGGGGACACTGCGCATAGCCGAAACGTTAGCGTGCATGGCAAAATGACGACAAGTGATTACAATATGTCTGACACCGACAACCAATTAGTCCTGACAATCAAGAGAAAACCAAACTGGCTCATTCTCTCTATTACTGGTTTGTGGACACTTGGCTGGCTCGGTATTACTGGGACAATTATTTACGGACTTGCGACCGACCCTGACAAACTTGACGGTGAAATTGCTCTTTTTATGACTTTCTTTTTTCTCGCTGGACTATTTGTACTCAAAATTTTCCTTTGGCATTTAAGAGGACAAGAAAAAATTACAATTGACGACAAAGAATTTCGCATAGACAAAGTTGGGACTATCCTGACAATTCCGAGAAAATATGAAGTTGACCAAATCGACTACATTTCAAATACAGAAAGACCAACAACACCGAAATGGATAAAATTTTGGGGGCTTGGAGGCGGACAAATTGAATTTGTATACCTAGGACAGACTAAGTATTTCGGACAGACATTAAAAGTTAAGGAGGCGACTAAAATAATTGATGAAATGAAAGAAAAATTAAAAGCCACGACACGCTGATCGAGTAGGCGGCCCCGCCGCTGAATAGCGACGGGGTGCGCCTCTCACACCACTGTACCCTTCGGCTTCGCTCTGGGTAAACCAAGCGGGTCCCGCATACAACGGTTCGTTGAGGTCTGGAGCTACTTTCTGGTAGTGAATGCACACGGCTTCGTACCCGCATTACGGATCTGGTACCGGGCAAGTTCTACTCGTTCCGCGTAACCGCCCTCGGCCGTATCGGGGAAGGTCCCGCGAGTGATGTGGTGAGTGGCCGCGCCGCGTAAGCGACCACGCAACTTCTTCTTCACCAGCATCCGACCCGGTCCCACAAAGGCCGGGGCGGGGTGTGTTCAGGGGCTGCGTATGAACCGGTGAAGTTTCTATCTTGGTGAGCCGGTTGATATAAAACGCTATTGGGCTTTACATGCCCCATTAGTGAACTAGAAACCACCCCAAGCACCAACCAAGTCCGGAAATAAACTCTACTGTTGTTACAACCGACTAGTTAGTGGTAAGCGGATAACGAGCTAAATGAAAAGACTATTCGAAATACTTCTATTTACTGTTACCCTAGTTTCTTGTTCGGACAATGGAAAGGAAAATGGAGAATCAGGTACTTCTAAATATTACATGGACGATCCTGTAGAAATGATTAAAATCAGTGAACATAAAGACCTTATTGGGTCAGAAGTTAGAATGGTCGGTGATATGTCGTCAGATAACGTAGAGCAGCTTCAGGACTCGTGTTCTAAAATTTTCATTAGTAGAAAGACAAGCGACGAAGTATTGAGTATCATAAGCTACTTCGGCCGAAGTGGTTGCACTAACTATCAAGCAAATATTGACATTCGTGGAGATTCGTTAGTTCTTCTCTTAGAAAACACAACTAACCTTGTATGCGCAGAGCGAGAATACTATAGGGTCACCTACCATGTAAATACGTCTGGTAAGAATTATATAATAACAAAATAAAGCCTACCACTAACATGCTCCTGCCGCAAGCCGCCCTCGTCCCATTGACAACTCCCGTTGAAGCGATGAACACTTCGTCCAGGAACAAGATCACGAAAGGCGGCTTGCGGCAAGCGCAGGCCCGTTGTAGCGCATGCAAACACTTATAGATCCGCTCCGAAGGAATGTTCTTGATTGAAGATAATTTTCACGCTGCCCCACAGGGCAAGTTCTCGAGCTTTGAAGAAGCGCTGAAAGAACTAAGTATCAGAGCAAAAATTCCATTTGGAGAAGGTGTCAACAAATGCCCATGCACGAACTGGAGAAACTGCCAGCGAGAATATCACATTATTGAGTATGATGACTCAAAGCTCCCGTGGAAAGAGCTTACCCGCCAAGCGATTCTGACCATTACACAAGACGGAGTAGAATGGAAAATGAATTAAGCACGTGCTATAACAACGGCTACACGCAACGGCCTCCCCTCACACCAAGACCAGCGCACAATAGGCGCTGCGCGTAGCCCAACCGTTAGCGGCAATTGAATAAATTATGAGACATACCATATTCACATTTCTAATTACACTGATCCCACTATCAGTAACTGCCCAGTCTGGAAAAAGCATTGATTGGAAAATGGTTCAAGTCTATGAATTCACGGCCCGTGAATCATACCCTGATTCATTGAAAACATGTGGTGGTGAATGGCTTGTAAAGGGAAGCGCCAATAGCCTCAGCGAACTAGGCACAATTGAATTGAGAAGAATAAAGAAGAAGGTTGCTAAGTATGGGTGTAAGATAGTTTATGTTGACACAAGGAAGGTTTACCCACTTAGAAATGGAAAACTATATATTCTTGGGTTAAAGGCAAAGGATTAAACATTGAGACGGTTTACAACTACCGCCAACATGCTCTTGCCGCAAGCCGCACTCGGCCCATTGCCAACTCCCGTTGAAGCGATGATAACTTCGTCCAGGAACAAGGTCAAGAAAGGCGGACTGCGGCACGCGCAGGACCGTTCTAAGCAAGCAAAATGAACCAAGTCGTAATAAAATTCATTTCCGAAATAGTAAAACCTTGGGAGACGTTGAACCAAGAATTGAGCAGACCTTTTTCAATGAATCCAGAGGTAAATGATTATGTGACTAAGGCAATTGCTATTGCGGTTGCACTTAAGCATTTTCCCGAGTCAACAAAAAAAATAAAACCAGAGACTTTAGTTCCCGATTCTTTGGACTATTCAATTATTTCTGACTTAGCTGATTCCGCGAAACATGGTGAATTAAGAAAACCTGAAAGAGAATGCAAACTGACAGTATCATGTATGTTTGAAAAAAATCAGGATCCGAAAGTGCGATTTCTAAGAAGTAGAATATCAATAACGCATAACACTCACGGGAAAATAGACTTTATGCAATGTGCAATGAATAGCGCACTTTTTGTAATGCAAAAAACTGATATAAGAACTGATTGGTCACCCAAATTAATAAACAACCAAGGCGAGTTCTCAGATGAAATTAAAGTACATGCGAGTAAAAGCAACCAAATAGTTTGGACTGGAATGTCACTTGAAATTGTGCAACTGAACGACAAGAATGAATACGAGAATGTTGACTTAAACGGGACTGTGAGGTTTACTTTGACATCGGAATTCTAATGCCTGCTTATAATCGAGTAGGCGGCCCCACCGCTAAAATTTCAACGGGGTGCGCCTCGCACACCACTGTACCCCGCGTCTTCGCTCGGGGCAGGCCAAGCGGGTCCCGCAGACAGCGGTTCGTTGATGTGTGGAGCTACGTTCTGGTAGTGATCGTGCCTGGCTTCACACCCGCATTACGGATCTGGTACCGGGCAAGTTCTACTCGTTCCGCGTAACCGCCCTCGGTCGTATCGGGGAAGGTCCCGCGAGCGATGTGGTAAGTGGCCGTGCCGCGTAAGCGACCACGCAACTTCTTCTTCACTAGCATCCGCCCCGGTCCCATAAAGGCCGGGGCGGGGTGCGTTAAGGGGGTGCGTGTGAACCAGTGAAGTATCTATCTTGGTGGGCCGGTTGTAATAAAACGCTATTGGGCTTTACATGCCCCACTAGTGAACTAGTAACCACTCCAAGCACGAACCAAGTCGGGAGATGAATGCTACTGTTGTTACAACCGACTGGTTGGCGCTAATTTGAAATAATATGAAAGCATTTGTGATAATGCCCTTCTCTGAAGAATTCGATGACGTATTTCGAATTGGAATAAAAGAGACTGCGGAAAAAGAAGATGTTAAAGCCTATCGACTTGATGAAGAACTATTTGACGAAGGAATGCTCGACAAAATTTATTCTGAAATTGAATCAGCGGACTTTATCATAGCAGATCTATCAAACCGAAACTCAAATGTTTTTTATGAACTCGGCTATGCACATGCAATGGGTAAACTTTGCATACTAATTACTGAATCTGCAGAGAATATTCCTTTTGACCTTAAGCACAGACGGCACATAGTTTATGGAGGTAAACTCACATATTTACAGGAACAACTCCAATCAAACATTAAATGGGCAAAAAATGAAATTGAAGCTCAAAAGCACAATCCGTTTCAAATCGAATTGAAATCTGACGGCAACCTAGAATCAACTGATGAATATGCACAAGCAAACATTGATTTCCTGATTGATATTGAGAATAAATCCAATCGAGTCTCACCGGAGATTCAAGGAATCTACATTCATTCAGCGAAGCAGTGGAAAATCAAGCAACATGGGAAAAACGTTCCTTCAAAAAAATCTGATTTGAAACCATATAGCTATAAGTACAGTCTTTCATTTGAGACGGCAAAAATTCCCAGAAAAGGTTTTACCCAACTAGAATTGACAACTTCTCGAGTTTTAGCATATGCCTTTGATGGGGGTGAAATAAAGGATAGTTATACAATACAAGGCAGTCTCTTTATCGAAGTAGTTACTGATAAAGGATCGTATTCAAATAAATTTCCAATTTCAGTATATATGGATACACTTCCATTCTAAAATAAAAAACTAGCGCTAATCGAGTAGGCGGCCCCGCCGCTGAATAGCGACGGGGTGCGCCTCTCACACCACTGTACCCCGCGTCTCCGCTCGGGGCAGGCCAAGCGGGTGGCGCATACAACGGTTCGTTGAGGTCTGGAGCTACGTTCTGGTAGTGAATGCATTCGGCTTCACACCCGCATTACGGATCTGGTACCGGGCAAGTTCTACTCGTTCCGCGTAACCGCCCTCGGCCGTATCGGGGAAGGTCCCGCGAGCGATGTGGTAAGTGGCCGCGCCGCGTAAGCGAAGACGCAACTTCTTCTTCACTAGCATTCGCCCCGGTCCCACAAAGGCCGGGGCGGGGTGCGTTAAGGGGGTGCGTGCGAACCACTGAAGTTTCTATCTTGGTGGGCCGGTTGTTATAAAACGCTATTGGGCTTTACATGCCCCACTAGTGAACTAGAAACCACTCCAAGCACACACCAAGTCCGGAAATAAACCCTACTGTTGTTACAACCGACTATTTATGCACCACCTAAAAGACAACCCACTATGACACTTAAGCAAACTGTCCTATCCCTTGCGTTTGGCTTAATTACGGTGCATGTGAGTGGGCAAGCGCTAATGGACTACTTTCTGCCAGACTCGACAAAAAATAAGGCCAGCTTTTATACACCGGATAAAAATGGTTTGCGGTCAAGCATTACTAGAACAATTTATTACATAAACAAAGGCGGAGAATACGAAATAATAGACTCTCAATCGCTTAAGGGGCAGCCTTCTGCAATTCAAACCACCACTGTTAAGTTTGTAGATAACGAAGTACGAATGATTAAGGCCGTTTCTACAACTATGCTTGAAAAGAATAAGAAGTCGGACTTTAATCCACATCGGGTGATTTTTAAAATGCCGCCTTCAGGTAAGACGGTTTCTTGGACTTTCGTGAACGTCTCGGGGGACAACATTACATGCACTGCCAGTTGGACTACGGTGTCGATAGACGGCTCGCCGCAACCTGCAATTCAAGTGGTAAAGCAATACGAAGGATTTTCATCAAAAATCATTGAGTACTACGTAAAAGGTTTTGGACTTTGGAAAACTGACATGGAAGAAGCCGCAGGCCGGGCACAACCGTCAGAAATATTTGACGGCTTGAGCTACGAAGCAGATAGATAAATTGCCCCCTCATGAAACGGACGAAGAGTGAAATTATTAAGGAGCTGAATCAGACCCAAAACGTCTTGGACAGATTGACTATGGAAATCGGTCAGAGCTATGCAAGAGCCTCCTTGTCCCATAGCAACGAGCAGATTGCAGCTATCAATCAGAAAGTCGCCACCTTTAAGAAAGCAGAAGCGCAACTTAGAGTTCTTGAAGAGGAACTAGCCAATACTTTGGATGACGGCGGTGCATAACATGCACTTGCCGGAAACCGCCCTCGTCCCTGTGCCAACTCCCGTTGAAGCATGATAACTTCTTCCAGGAACAAGATCACGAACGGCTGCCTGCGGCAAGCGCAGGCCCGTTTTGTGTAATTGAAAAATGCAAGAGCTGAGCAAATTGACATATAAGATTGCAGGTTTTCCAGAACTTCACATGCTCAACTCAGATGAGTTCGTGGACTGGGCGCTTGAGATGCTTGAACTTGGCTATGAGTCCGAATCATTATACATGCTTGCAGGAGTGTCAAAGCCAACAGATTATTACGAATCAAGCCCGTTGGTCAGAAGTGCGTTTGACGAACTCGGACTAAAAACTCGTAGTGGTCGAGATGCAATATTGAGTTATTGCTATGTCTCTGTCAGCGAATTGGCAAATGAAATAGAGACGAAGAAAAATTTAAGTTTCTTAACTAAGTTCTGTATTGCAATGAACTATCAACAGGACATCTATCCTTTCTATCTCTTGCACTTTGAACTCGAAAACATCGATGAAGGAATCGTAAGCGGTTGTTACTGGGAAACAGCGACACCCGAAAATATTAAGGAAACGATAAAGAAGGTCGCTTCTGAGTGGTTAGTAACGAATAAGGAACACTACACGCAACAAAGTATATAGCGCATGAAAAGCGCCATACACAGACCGTTAGCGGTCATTGACAATGCGATTACCCTACGCCATAATGATGATAGCCTTGATATATGGCTATTCATGTACAACACATGATGGTGCGAACATCACGGATCAGTTGACCGATATGAGTGGCATGGATACAGCTGTCACGATGATAAGAAAGGCGGATACATTGACCGACTCCGACCTGATCAGAAAATGGACATGGAATGATCCGCCAATGAATGTTCCCGAAAAGAGCTCGATTTCAAATGAGAACTTTTCAAAGGACTTGCTCTTCCGAACTTGGACTTGGAGCGATAGACATTTGAATGAAGCGGTTTTGACTTTCACAATCGATTCGCTTGAGATACACAACGAAGCGAAGTATGTTTATTCTATCAACTTTGATTCTCTACGCGTCTTTACCTCATATGACAAGCCAGGGGATAGCTACTCGAGAGGTATGATCAAGAAGCTAACGGAAGATACTCTGGTGATTAAATGGAGCACCGATGACGTGAATGGGTATGTACCACTGAAAAAAGTAGACGACCATTAACATGCGCAAGCCGCCCTCGTCCCGGTGCCAACTCCCGTTGAAGCGATGATAACTTCGTCCAAGAACAAGATCACGAAATCGGCCTGCGGCAAGAGCAGGCCCGTTGTGCGCAATATGAAAAAAATGAAACTGACACTTTGGACACTGACAATTATCGGACTGACCAATATTCTGATAACAAGCTGTGGGACTGACCAAGGAGACACAGAAAGAACTCCCGAAAAAATTGAATTCCCGACTGTTGACTACGCGATCAGTCCAACGGCTGACACGACATTATTCGGTCCCCAAGGGACGAGAATATTTATCGGTTCTGGGTCATTCCGATTTGCTGACGGCAGTTCCGCAACGGACTCAATCAAAATTGAATTAAAAGAGTTTTACAATAAGTCCGACATTATCCTATCAAACCTTTCGACAAGCTCAGGGGACAGACTACTTGAAACAGCAGGCATGATTCAGATAGACGCATCGTCCAGTGGACAAAAACTCGAAATCCAAGAGGATAAGAGAATTGTTATCCACTTCCCAAAGAAGAGAAACGACTACAGAAAAATGAACCTCTTCCATGCGGACGATAACGCAACAGATTCATCAGTAACAAGTTGGGAAGTGGACACTACAAAACTTACCAAGAAAACGCTTGAATTAGGTTCTTACGGATGGTATTGGCCTTCCCAAGATGATTCAACGGATTATTCCTTCATACCTAAAAACTACGTTGATACAGGCTACTACTGGAATCCCATTGACTTGTATGTAAATGCATACGATTTCTCGGAACAAGCGAAAAGGGAAATTGAATCGAATGTGTATCAGGAGGGTGTTGAGGTTCAAACTGATAACAATAGAATCGGTGTAGAATGCCTAATGCACATTACGAAAAACGGCAGGATCACCAAAGCAACGGTTAATTCAAATGTTTCAAATAATGTCAAGGAGGAATTGCTCAGTTTTCTTAAAAACCTTCCCCTCTTGGAGCCCGGCAAAAACAAACATGGTGACATCATTGAAAGGAGAGGATTTCTTCACATCACCGGAGGGAATGTGGTCCCTCTTTACAATACAGATGCAGAGTATATTCAATCATTTGACAGCAAATACTCGCAATTTGAGAGAACCCCAATTAGAAACATGGATGACGCAGAACTCAATTATTATATTTTCAGCGTTTCCAAACTCGGTTGGATAAATTGTGACCGATTCATTGACACAGAAGAAAATATTAACATGTTGGTCCAAACACCCGTTGATGCTAACACCAAAATAAAAATGGCATTCAGCGACATTGACGGTGTACTCATGGCTGACATAATTGATGGCAAGTATGTTTTTTCCAATGTTCCCAAAGGACGAGAAGTGACAATCATAGGTATCAGAAACGACAACGGTCTGTTCTCGACCGCTTTCAAAGAAACAACTATAACAGACAGACCTCTGGACTACCTGTCATTTACCGAGATAACTTTAGCGCACTTAAGAGAAAAACTTGAAAAAATATAATTAGAAATACTGCGCACGATCGAGTAGGCGGCCCCGCCGCTAATTAGCGACGGGGTGCGCCGCTCACACCACTGTACCCTTCGGCTTCGCTCTGGGTAAACCAAGCGGGTCTCGTATACAGCGGTTCGTTAAGGTGTGGAGCTTCGATGTGGTAGTGAATGCACACGGCTTCGTAGCCGCATAACGGATCTGGTACCGGGCAAGTTCTACTCGTTCCGCGTAACCGCCCTCGGTCGTATCGGGGAAGCTTACACTGCGAGCGATGTGGTAAGTGGCCGTGCCGCGTAAGCGACCACGCAACTTCTTCTTCACTAGCATCCGCCCCGGTCCCGCAAAGGCCGGGGCGGGGTGCGTTAAGGGGGTGCGTATGAACCGGTGAAGTTTCTATCTTGGTGGGCCGGTTGTTATCAAACGCTATTGGGCTTTACATGCCCCACTAGTGAACTAGAAACCACCCCAAGCACGAATCAAGTCCGGAAATGAATGCTACCGTTGTTACAACCGACTAGTTGTCAGTAATTAAATGAGATTAATATTTAAAATATTAAAGCGGGTGTTGTTTGTAATAACCTTACAAGTGGTGACATTTAATTTAATTGGCAAAAATGTTCTTAACTATCTTGATTTGGAGATAAACCAAAATGCAATTGATCGAGATAGGACTATACAAATAAGAGATGGGCATTATTCGGCATGGCACTGTCTTGGTACAGATCCATTTCAATACACAAAGCTAGGTTTAGAGAGATTTAAATTAGCTCAAATATTGCAAGCTGATACAAGTAAAATCCAACTTTTCACATGTGACTCATCTTGCTTCATTGATGACATACCAAGACCGGATGGTAACTTACTTGATTACAACGTGCATGTTGGATCGTGGGAGGACTATTATAATTGTTTCACAATATCAATATTCAAGATGCAAATAAGTCCAAATTATACCCATTGCAAAAGTACAAAGTACGTATGGCTCCTTTTTGGATGGATTAAATATAAGACAATTGATTATACAGATAAATAAATAACTACTGACAACGTGATGTATACATCAAATGACCGCGAAGCGGAATCATTCGCTGCATACATGCAGCGTTACCTGCAAGCTCAAACAACGAGAATGAAACAAACCAAGACGATAACACTAATAGCTTTATTATGGGGTTGTGAATACCAACCAAAGCCAGTTGAGAAAAGTGATAATGGGCCATTAGTAGACCACACAAACAAAGGACAAACTGATAAGTTCAAAACACACGAAAAACTTATTGAGTGCAACACGCAATACGTTATGGAGGACGGAGAGGAAGCCTCTGGGTATCACGAAGACTATGAAAATTTTATCAAAGACTATTTTCAAGAAAGACAAAAGGGTGACACTCTAATTATTTCAACTTTAATTGAAGTCAATGCATGTGGTGAGACAATTGGAGATATTGAGTATTTGGGAGACACTTTGTATTTAAAATCAAGACAGATAGCAGACGAGGTTTGCGCCTCGACAATGTTTGAAACATTTACTTACAAAATTCATAATCCAGACAAGAAAAAGTATGAAATACAAAGCGAGAGATAGAAAGCCAGCAGGTAACTTGCGTTTCGCAAACTGCCCTCGTCCCGCTGACAACTCCCGTTGAAGTGATGAACACTTCGTCCAAGAACAAGATCACGAAATCGGCCTGCGGCACGCGCAGGCCCGTTAGCAGCAATCAAATTTTAACCCATGACACGAGTATTTTTCTTTTTGATATTTCTTGGACTACTAACCCAATGCAAGACAAAGGAGGAAGCCATGACTATGCCTGCCGAGTGGGAAAAACAAGACGCCGTTCTGCTAACATATACAGAAGACCCAAACGACTCACTTACGTCCTTTGGAGTTCGCTCGACCTGCGACGAATTAATTGATGTAATTGCGAAAAGAATGAAAATCTACGTATTGATCAACGAAGACTGGAATTCAGACTCTTTAACCAGCATTTTTAATGATCGAGGCTTTAACACTAATAATATTGAGTTGATCAAAGTAAATGAATTGTTCTCAATGGGGGTAGCTCGTGACTATGGGCCACTCGTGATTAGAAATCAAAGTGGACAAAGAAAGCTTCTTAAATTCAACTGGGACTACGTCGGGGCGGATATGCTTGATCCTGATACAAGCTGGACAAATTGGAAAAACGAAGTCCGCAGAAAATATTTTGAGCAGATAAGTAAACTACTTAAAATGGACATTGTTGAGTCGGAGTTAACTATTGAAGGAGGAGAGATTGAACTCAATGGACAAGGCACAGCGCTTTTGGTAGAATCATTTACAAAACCAAGACATCCAAAAATGGACATTGGTAAGTTTGGAAGTTCATTAGAACTTTCACTAGGAGTGTCAAACATTATCTGGCTAAAAGAAGGCATTGCTGAAGACCCTTCTAGTCTTCAATCATACGTCATAAGCAAAAACATCTATGGTTTTGGCGTAGGCGGCCATGTTGACGAGTTCGCAAGATTTGCCGACTCAAACACGATTTTACTGACTGTTCCCGACTCTGTCGAAGCTACCATGGATCCGGTAAAAAAAATCAACTATGAGAGAATGAATAGAAACTTTGATATTCTTTCAAACTCAAAAGATCAAAATGGAGATACCTTCAAGATAATCAAAGTCCCAATGCCTGACATCTTAGCGGATACATTCGTTATTGACACTACAAGAAATCAAAGACTGCAAATTAGGAGTATAATGAGAAAGAACCCACACTTGGAACAAGGGGACACCATACATTTTCTTCCCGCAGTTAGTTATTTGAACTATATCGTTCTGAATGACATAGTAATCATTCCAAAATACTGGGTACAAGGGTTTCCGGAAAGTACAAAAAGGAAAGATGATGAAGTTAAAGAACTGTTTCAAAGTCTTTATCCCAAAAAAGATATTGTGCAACTTAATCCTTTAGGACTTAACTATGCAGGAGGTGGATTTCATTGTTGGACACAGCAGATATCATATAACTAACTGCCGCTAACATTATGTTGTAGTAAGTCCATTTGCGTTAAACGTCCTCGAAGAGTATAAGCTCTACCGCGCCATCAGACCCTACGGTCACTTTATGCGCTTCGCCCTTTTCTATCCAGAGCCCATCGCCTTGCCGATAATCTTTCAGCTCGCCATTGAAATCGATGTGCATCTTACCACTGACCACAAAGCCAACATGCCCCTTGGTGCACCAAACATGCTCGGTGAAACCGGCGGAGAACCGGATCAGGCGTAATCTTCTTTGACCGTTGCTATGGATCTTTTGAGCAACACCCTCCATGGGGTGCTCCCAGTCCATTTGGTGGAAATGTATCAGGTGGTTCTTCATAGTACAGTGTTCACTCCTTCGCAGCTTTCAGCGTATTCAACAGCAAACTGGTGATGGTCATGGGCCCAACACCACCCGGTACCGGACTGATCCATGAACATTTGGGAGCGACTTCATCGAACTTAACGTCGCCCACCAGGCGGAACCCGCTTTTGCGGGAGCTATCGGGGATCCGGTGTATGCCCACATCAACCACCACAGCGCCTTCCTTGACCATATCGGCCGTAATGAATTCCGGACGACCGATCGCAGGTATCAGGATGTCTGCTTCGCGCGTTAGTGCTGCTAGGTCCTTGGTACGACTATGTGTAAGCGTTACCGTGCAATTCCCGGGATAGGCGTTGCGGCTCATTAAAATGCTCATCGGTGTGCCCACGATATTGCTACGACCGACCACCACGCAATGCTTGCCAGCGGTCTCGATGCGGTAGTGCTTCAGTAGTTCCAATATGCCGCTGGGTGTAGCGGGCAGGAACCCAGGCAACCCCAATGTCATGTTCCCCACATTCTGCGGGTGGAACCCGTCCACATCCTTACGCGGGTCTATCGCCATGATCACATGATCAGGGTCAATGTGTGCAGGCAAGGGCAGCTGAACTATGAAACCGTCGAGCTGTTTGTCCTTATTGAGTTCTTTGATCCGCGCCAACAATTCATACTCGTTGGTGCTGGCCGGCAGCCGGATCAAGGAACTCCGGAATCCAACACTTTCACAGGCCTTTACTTTTGCATTTACGTAAGTGGCACTGGCTCCATCATTGCCAACAAGTACGGCTGCCAAATGTGGCGCTCTCCCCCGCTTTTCATTCACTGCTCTCGCTTCTTTGGCGATCTCCTCTCGTATGGCTTTGGATGCGCGTTTTCCATCCAACAGCTGGTATGTGGCCACTTCCATCATCTGGGGATGAAGATAAGAATGAAGGCCACAGTGTTAGGTGACGCATGAAAAGACCGCTGAGCTCAAGATCAACTACCACCCGGACCGTTCCTTTAGCCCGGTAATGTGTGCCAAATGATGGTTGCTATGCCACACGTATAGCTCCAAAGCCTCGCTCAACGCGATCTCGCGGTGCTGTTCCGGGTGCACAAAGACGTTATTGAACTCTGAAGGGGTCATGTGCTCCAGCAATACGACCCAACGCGCATGCGTGCCGGCAATGATCTGCAATGACGGTTCAACTGGCATCGTGCGCGCATCGATGTGCTCTGCCCACAAGGCTTCCAGGTATGGCTTTATCACTGGCTTTTCTTCGGTCAATGCCAATTTGAACCGGTGCATGCTCTGTCCATGGCTATCCGCGATATGGTGCACGAGTTGGCGTACGGTCCAGCCTTCAGGACGGTAGCGCGTGTCCAGTTGTGCATTGGTCAACTGACCGACTTCATCTCGCAGCAATTCCGGAAAGGTTCTTATCACCTCAATGCAAGCGGCTTTGCGTTCTGCCGATTCCGCTTTGGTGCCACGGATGAATTTGCCGATCGGGTATTTTAAAAGTTCGAGTTGGTCGGTGGTCATGTTATCCCAAAGCTACACCCAACTTTTCTACTTCTTCACCACATGCTGCAACAGGAACTGCTCAGCATCCAACACTTCGATCTCCGAAAAATGATAGTCGTTGCGGTCGTATGTAATAATGCATTTGCACTTGGCATCCAGTGCGGAGTAATACTCCAAGCCGCATCAGCTGATCACCACATCAGCAAATCAGCTAATCCTCTCTCCCCCTACCACTGCATCCCCTGATCTTGTTGCATACGCTGCATCATCGCTTGCATCTTACCCTTGTCGCCCATCCACATCAGCTGATCAACACATCAGCTAATCAACACATCAGCAAATCAGCTAATCCACTCTCCCCCTACCGCCGCATCCCCTGCGCCTGCTGCATACGCTGCATCATCGCTTGCATCTTGCTCTTATCACCCATCATCTTCATCATCTTGCGGGTCTCTTCGAACTGCTTCATGAGCTTGTTCACCTCGGGTACGTTGGTACCACTGCCGGTCGCGATCCGTTGCCTGCGAGAGCCATTAATGATCGATGGATTCTTGCGCTCGTCCGGCGTCATGCTGTTGATGATCGCTTCGATCCCTTTGAACGCATCGTCGGGTATGTCCATGTTCTTCATGGCCTTGCCCACACCGGGGATCATGCCCATCAGGTCCTTCATGTTACCCATCTTCTTGATCTGCCCGATCTGGTCCAGGAAGTCATCGAAACCGAACTGATCCTTTGCGATCTTCTTGTTCAGTTCACGGGCTGCCTTTTCATCGAACTGGTCCTGCGCACGCTCTACCAAGGATACCACGTCGCCCATGCCCAGGATCCTGCCGGCCATACGGTCCGGGTGGAACTCGTCGATGGCTTCCATCTTTTCACCGGTACCGATGAATTTGATCGGTTTATCCACCACACTGCGTATGCTCAAAGCGGCACCACCGCGCGCATCGCCATCCAATTTGGTGAGCACCACGCCGTCGATGTTCAAGCGCTCGTTAAAGGCTTTTGCTGTGTTCACCGCGTCCTGCCCGGTCATGGCATCCACCACGAACAAGGTTTCTTGTGGATTGATGGCTTTTTTCACACGCGCGATCTCATCCATCATGGCCTCATCGATCGCCAAACGACCGGCGGTATCAATGATCACCAAGGTGTGCCCGTGTGTTTTGGCGTAGGCAATACCCTTCTCCGCAATGCTTACTGGGTTCTTGTTCTCGCGATCGCTGAATACTTCGATCTCCAGTTGCTTGCCCAGCGTTTCCAACTGGTCAATAGCCGCAGGACGGTAAACGTCGCACGCCACCATCAACGGCTTGCGACCTTTTTTCTTCAGGTGGTTCGCAAGCTTACCGGTAAAGGTGGTCTTACCCGATCCTTGCAGACCGCTCATAAGTATCACCGTTGGGTTACCGCTCAGGTTGATGCCAGCGCTTTGGCCGCCCATCAACTCAGCCAATTCATCCTGTGCCAGTTTTATCAGTAGCTGTCCAGGGCTAATACTGGTCAACACATTCTGGCCCAAAGCCCTTTCCTTTAGTCGATCGGAAAATTCCTTGGCGGTCTTGAAGTTCACGTCGGCATCCAGAAGCGCACGTCGCACTTCCTTCATGGTCTCGGCAACGTTGATCTCCGTTACTTTCCCTTGGCCTTTTAATACTTTGAACGCTCTTTCGAGCTTGTCACTGAGGTTATCGAACATGTGCTTGCTGTGCTGAAGATCGCGAAGGTACGGAGCGGAATAGGTGTTGACCCATACGTTCGATACGAGATTGAACGTTCTACCTACATGAAACGCCTCGCGATCCTATTCACCCTTTTACTCTTCTTGGCTTCGTGCGCATCTACCCGGACCACTGCGCGCAAATGCAATGGCAAACGTGGTGTACGCACTCCGATGGGGTTGATGTGAGCATGCTTGTCTATCCGGAACATCCCTATATATTTGATGCATGGCTAGGGTATATATCCTCTTTGTTGTTTTCTTCGGTTCGGCTTTTTTATTGAACGGTCAGATAATGTTCGAACGCACCTACGGCGGACCTTCTGCCGATATAGGGTTTTGCGTTCAACAAACTCTGGATGACGGTTACGCGCTTTTCGGTATAACTCAAAATAACACAAGTGGTTTCCAGGATATGTACTTGATCAAGACGGACGAATACGGTGACACCTTATGGTCGCATACATACGGCACTGTGAACATGGATATGGGATATAGCGCCGATGAAACAAGCGACGGTGGATTCATCCTGGCCGGCATGTTCGGTGGATTCGGTACCGACACGCTTACTTTGATACGTGTGGACCAGAACGGTGATCCTATTTGGACGGGTCAATTCCCGGGTACGCTTGGCCGTGATATTGGTTTTTCCGTACTGGAGACAAGTGACGGTGGTTTTGCGGTTTGCGGTTTTACACAAGGCATTTCAGGTGAAGATGTCTATTTGGTTCGTACAGATGCCAATGGGAACGAACTTTGGAGCCACACCGTTGATCTGGGGGGTAGTGAAGTTGGCTGGGCAATGGAACAGACCCAAGATGATGGATTCATTGTGTTGGCGAACAGTTATCTCTTCGCAGACTCGACAGGTGATGTGCATCTGATCCGGTTCGCAGCCAATGGTGACAGCCTTTGGACGAAGACATTTTTTGTACCCGGACCAGATGAATCGCATGGTCTTACAATGACCGCTGATGGTGGATTTGTCATTGTTGGCGGTAACGGATACCCATCTCGTGACCTGTTGATCATAAAGGCCGATCAGGACGGAAACGAGCTTTGGCGCCATGTGGATGCAACGCAAGAAGACGATCTCGGTATGGATGTGAAGGAAATGGTAAATGGAGACCTGATCATTGCTGGTAGGAGGGAGAATATCACCACTACAGCAATAGAAACGTATTTGGTGTGTACTGATGGGACCGGTGCTGGGCTTTGGAACCGATCCTATTCGCATGGTATTTTTAGTGAGTGTAACTCTTTGGATGTTACTAGCGACGGTGGGTTTGTACTATTTGGATCTACATCTGATACGCTGAACGGATCGTTACTGATCGACATGTTACTTATAAAAACGGATGGGGCAGGATACACGTATGTTGAACGGATCGCAGATGCTGCAGAGCCGATCGTTTTGTATCCCAATCCGGCTAATAGCACGGTGTGGATCGAACCGGGAACATTGCACCCCGGGCAGGTTTCAGTAGTTGATGCCAGTGGTAAACAATTACTACATCAATATCTGAACGGTGTTTCACCTTCGTCATTGGATCTGGGCTCGTTGACGAGCGGCAGTTATTGGGCTGTATTCACATTGGAGAATGGAGGTTCTATTGGCCAGGCTTTCGTGATCGCGAAATAACGGATCGCATCTACCCGGACCACTGCGCGCAAATGCAATGGCAAACGTGGTGTACGCACTCCGATGGGGTTGATGTGATAGTGTGTGCGGATCAAGTTCCCATTCGAGAGATCTATGTTTGTGGTTAATTCAAGCATGGATGAAACGTCTACTTTTCTTTGTTCTGGTTGCTCTGGTCGGCTCCGTTCAGGCCCAACAGACCCGGGTTCTCTTTCTAGGCAACAGCTATACCGCATTCAACAGCTTGCCGAGCCTAACACGTCTATTGGCGCTCTCATTAGGCGATACAATGGTGGTAAGTAGTAGCATGCCGGGTGGTTACACCTTCAATGATCACACTACGAATGCCGTTTCGATGGCAGCGATCCAGGAAGGGAACTGGGATTTTGTGGTGCTACAGGAGCAAAGCCAGCTCCCCTCCTTTCCTCCTTCCCAAGTTGATGTGGAATCACGGCCATATGCGCAAGCACTGGTCGATAGCATACGCGCCTATTCACCATGTGCTGAACCTGTTTTTTACATGACCTGGGGGCGGCAGAATGGTGATGCTGCCAATTGTGCGTCCTGGCCTCCTGTCTGCACGTATGAGGGTATGCAGGATAGATTGCGCCAAACGTATTTGAGCTATGCAGAGGAGAACCAAGCTTGGTGCGCACCAGTTGGGGCTGCTTGGGCACAGGTCAGAGAGCAGTATCCGTTGATCAATTTATATAACGCCGATGGCAGTCACCCGAGTGTCGAGGGATCATACCTCGCTGCCTGCACCATATACAGCACGATATACGGAGCGTCTTCACTTGGCGCCTCTTATTATGTGTCGGTGGATACGAATACAGCTGGCATTTTACAAGAGATCGCAAGCACATTAGTACTTGATAGCGCAGCTACGTGGAATATTGGAGCAAGTGACCCAACAGCGATCGGGTCGGCCATGACCAACAATGGGCTGGATGTACAGTTCTCAAATGCTTCGACGAACGCGGACAGTCATTTTTGGGATCTAGGCGATGGTTCAACTTCCACCGAAAGTGCGTTCACACATTCCTACGCTGCAACTGGGCCCTATTCGGTGGTCTATACGGTCATGGATCCCTGCGGCCGCACCGATACGGATACATTGCAGGTGAACGTGGTCGTTTCTGCGATCGAGGAGAACCTTGCCGGTCAACTGTCCATTACCTCGAATGGATCGGCGCTGATCGTAAAGAGCAATGGAGAAGCAGGTATTTTCCAGGTCTTCGATACCTCCGGTAAGCTGATGAATTCGATCAACGTATTAGCTGGTGGAACGATGACCGTTCCATTGAGGAATTCCGGGAATTATTTGTGGAAGTTCACGTCTATGAATGGCGATTGCTCCGGAGGGAAAGTGGCGTCGTCTCACTAGTGGTCCGCGTCGAATACTATACCCCCATTCACATAAGTGCGGCACAGGTGCACGTCATTGACCAGTTACGATAATGTTACGTGATCACTTCACGTCGTTCAGCTTCCAATCATAGTCCAAATACGTCACCTTGGCATTTTGATCGATCTTGGTGGTGCTGTATTTATTCAGATATTGAACAAGCGTCCCTTCCTTCGTAAAGTCTCCACCGAACCAATCGAAGATGGCACTTAGGTCAGCAGCGGAGGCTGTGATCTTATTGTACCGATCGGAATTGATGAAGGTCTTGGCCTGGTCGGCAAGCTGCTGCTCAAGCTTGTCAGCAGTATAGGCTTCATTCCTCAAAGGTGGGCAAGAAATGCTGGCACAATTGATGGCAAAATGGATGCGCGGGTCACCCATTTTACGCAAGATCTCATGCTCAACATCATTCAAGCTTAGCTCCTTATCGCCTACCATGAATTTTGTAGCATGCCATACCGAATTTACTCCGGGGATGCTGACCTTAGGTTCTAGGTCGCGGATGCTTTCGACCGGGTAGTTATCCACGATCAATTTTACTGTTTGGGCATTGTACAGATTGATGTAATACGCCAGCTTCTCTTGTTTGGTCCATTCGTCCCTAGGGGCCATATTCTTGAGCAACACACAATAAAGATCGATCTTGGCCTTGTCCTTCAACATACCCTTGTAATCGACCACCGGCCCTTTAACATGGGCTCTTAACAACAGGTCCCATGTCTCATGCACACCAGCCGGAGCTGATGCTGCGGATACGATCGTTCCTTGCTCGTCCGTATAGTTCGTGGTTGATGTGGCAGGTTGTTGGCAGCTCAATAACCCTGCTGTAAGTAAAGCTGAAACTAGGTAGATCATTTTATGATTTTGACGAGTCTGATGGAACTTTTGTGTTCAAGTATGGACATTGCAAAGGTCGTTCCGTTGTCATAACCTGACGTTCATTGCAGTGATCCATGGTGCTTATGTTCAATTCGAACAGTTCAATATTTTCCGTTGATGCTTACCTTTATGGTCATGGGCCGAACACATACGTATGACACGCTGGTCGGAGCTGTAAATGACCTACAAAGGCGAGGGTATTCCGATGATATTCAACCTGTTGAGAACTGTCTCTTTTGTGCTCCTAAAGATGTAAGGATGGATCTGAAGGACCTTCGGATCGATGAATTCCATCGGTTCGAGGGCGAAACAAACCCGAGTGATGAAAGCATTGTTTATGCCATCAGTTCAGCAAAGCACGGGGTCAAAGGGATCCTGATCAGTGCTTTCGGGCCCGATGCGTCTGCAGCAGTGCAGAAATTGGTCGCTAAGTTGGATACGCATCCTGACCAATAACGAAAGTATACCTCGGAGGAACTTTGCCATGATCCATGGGCAAATTGATTTCAACTACCTTTGCGCCGTTCTAGAATACTAGGACATACCCCAAGCGCCCTGCTTTCATTGTTGGCAAAACCAACTACAGATCTGTCCAAGGCGCCATCCCCAGCGGATCATTGCACGCCGGACAAGAAGTAAAAGGGGCATTTATCAACCACACTTTCAACGGTGTTGAACAGGGACAATGACCTGTAAACACCAATTTATTCCCGCGCTGGGATTCCTTTGCGCATGTACATATGGAACGTACTTCGTTCAACGACCTTGGGCTTATAGAGCCCATCCTCAAAGCTCTTCAAGAAGAAGGCTACACACACCCTACTCCGATCCAGGAACAAGCAATACCGCACCTAACGAAAGGTCGTGATCTGCTGGGTTGTGCCCAAACAGGCACTGGGAAAACGGCTGCTTTTGCTATTCCCATCCTGCAAGAGATGCATGAGAAAGGCACCTCTGACAACAAGCGGCATATCCGCACGCTTATCCTAACACCTACACGCGAGCTGGCCATTCAGATCGGGGAAAGCTTCTCAGCTTACGGTAGACACTTGAAACTGAAACACACTGTGATCTTCGGTGGTGTAGGCCAAAAGCCACAGACCGATGCTCTGCACCGTGGTGTGGATACGGTGATTGCCACTCCAGGACGATTGCTCGATCTGATGACCCAAGGCTTTATCCATCTGGAGAAGCTGGAAATATTCGTACTCGATGAAGCAGATCGCATGTTGGACATGGGCTTTATTCATGATGTGAAGAAGGTTATCGCCAAATTGCCGAAGAAGCGCCAAACCTTGTTCTTCAGTGCCACAATGCCCACCGAGATCGCCAAACTGGCGAACAGTATTCTCACCGATCCGATCAAAGTTGAAGTCGCTCCTGTAAGTAGCACTGCGGAGACCATTGATCAATCACTTTTCTATGTTGACCGCACGGACAAGAACAAATTGCTTGTTCACTTATTGGAGGGTGATACGATCAAAGAGGCATTGATCTTTACACGTACAAAGCATGGTGCGAACAAGGTGGCAAAGGTCCTGATCGCCGCCGGGCACGGAGCCGAGGCCATTCACGGTAATAAGAGCCAGACCGCAAGACAGAATGCGCTGAAGAATTTCAAAGAAGGGAAGATCCGAGCGTTGGTAGCAACTGATATTGCGGCGCGCGGGATCGATATAGATGGATTAAGCCATGTGATCAATTTCGACATTCCGAACATTCCAGAGACATACGTACACCGAATTGGACGTACCGGACGTGCCGGAGCATCGGGCAAGGCACTCTCCTTCTGTGATCATGAAGAAAAGGCGTATCTCCGCGATATTACCCGTTTGATCAAACGGGATATTCCTGAAGCCAAGGAGCATCCATTTCCGATGATCGGCGGACCGAAGAAGGCGGAGAAAGAAGTGCGTGAACCTCGCCAACCACGTGGACCGGGCAGATCCGGAGGGCCTAAGCCTCAAGGCCAGCGGAATGACCGCAATGAGCGCAACCCGAGACCCGAGCGACCTGCAACTGGCGAAAGCAGACCAGCACGCAACCCTCGCGGTCGTAGACCAGAGCGAAATGGACAAGATCGACCACAGGGTGAACGTTCAATTGAGCGCGCATCACGGCCAGAAGGCAAACGCAGGCCGCAACACCAGCGCGGACCTCGCCCGGAACGTGCCCCGCATAACGAAGGCGAGCGCGACAAGCGTCCGGAACATGCACCACGCAACGCAGGTGACCGACCCGAAAGAGCAGCGATAGCGCGTCCTGGAAGAAACGACCGAGGACCCCAAAGAGATGGGGGTCGCGGACCGCGACCAGAGCGTAATGATAACAGCAACGCTCCTGTGAAGGAGCAAAATGCACCTGTGGCTCCTATCCTGACTAAACCGGATTACGGTCAACTTAGCAAGGATCTGTTCGGTGAGGACATTACCAAACCCATGAAAAAGAGGGATGATAAGAAAGGCGGACTGCGCAGTTGGTTCGGTAAGAAGAAGTAAGGGAATTTAGGCTTTATTGAGCTTGAAAGCCCGGTAGACCCGGGCTTTCAAGTTATTCAATGCTGATCCTATACACTAGGCCGCAACTGGTTGCGCCTTCACTGCAGCTTCGCGCTCAGCCTTCAACTCTGCTTGTAATTGTTTACTCGTCTTGCCTGTGCCATCATGCCTCCATCCCGGTGGGCCGAAGATGTACATGAAACGCGCTTTCCATGTAGGGGCTTGTTTCACATCCCGCCATATCTCCTGGAACTCGAACAGATTGTGCGTTAATGCGCTGTAGCTGTCCGGGTCATGACTGATTCCGAATTTGGCTTTTACTCCCTTGATCGGTTCCTGCCAAGTTCCATAAAGCTTATCCCAGATCACCAGCATGCCACCGTGGTTGCGATCCAGGTATTCCGTATTGCTGCTATGGTGCACTACGTGTACGTATGGAGTGTTGAATATCTTCTCATACCAGCCCAAGCTTGGTACCAATTGGGAGTGTAGGAAGAACTGGTAGAATGAATTGATGATCAATGCCGTAGCGATCATGATCGGCTCGAAGCCGACCAATGGCATCCACATCCAATAGATCGGCTTTACGAAGGTGATGAACCACCCGTTCCGGATGCTTATCGTAAGGTTGAACTGACGACCGCTATGATGTGGCAAGTGCGCTGCCCATAATACGCGAACGTTATGCGCAAGCCGATGGTGCCAATAGAAATTATGGTCATCAGCTACCATGCATGCTATCCAAGCCAGCGCACCGAACCCAAGTGTGGTGTATCCCAAATATTCTTCGCGCAGCGGAGCAGCCCACCAGAACAAGAACATGTATATTGTTATCTCGAACACATTCGTGATCAAACGAATGATCGTGGCGATCACGCCCATTACGAAACCCGCCCAGCTCTCGCGTAGGTCGAACAGGTCCTTCGCTCGAAAATACTCGATCAATATCAACGCAATAAAGATCGGATATACATAATACGCACCGATATGTTCGATATCCAGCACAGGTAGCTGCGCCTTCATATCCATCCACGCTTGTATTGGATTGAATGTCATGTCTTTCTTTTGGGATACGGATATTTTCCGGTCGGCAAAGGTACTTTCTATTGAGAAATGAATTGGTCAGGAATATTTTGACCGGGATCACATGTAAACTTCAGAGATTTGCGTCATGCGTAAGTTCATCATCTCCTATGCACTTCTTGCTTCTCCGCTGGTCGCCCAAGTACCGATCAATGGCCCTATGCCCGGCTATTCGGACATGTTCGAGGTCACGATCTGGATGCAATGCCACGGACCGTGCAATGCACGTTTGGAGTATTGGAAATTGGAACGGCCTGACAGCATCCTTACAACGGACGAACAAGGCTCACTCTCGTCAAACGCGCATTCCATCGACTTTGTGGTGGGCCCACTCCTACCCGGTACAACGTATGGCTACAGGGTGCTCTTGGAAGGCAAGCCGATCGATGTAGGGCAGCCGCTTACCTTCAAGACCCAGCCGCTATGGAAGTTCAGGACCGGCCCACCGGACGTTTCCATCGCTTTGGGGAGCTGCGTGTATATCAATGAACCGATGTATGATAGGCCAGGAAAGCCCTACGGAAGCGGCTACGAGATCTTCGATGCAATAGCCGCAATGAAACCCGACATGATGCTCTGGCTTGGTGATAACATTTACCTAAGGGAACCTGATTGGGGCACTCGCACCGGATACTTGCACCGCTACACACATACGCGAAGTACTCCCGAAATGCAGCGTCTACTGCGAAGCACGCAGCACTATGCCATTTGGGATGACCATGACTTCGGACCAAATGATGCGGATGGAAGTTTCGTGAACAGTGCACTGGCCAGGGATATGTTCGACCTCTTCTGGCCTAACCCGACCTGTGGTGTTCCAGGTGTGGAGGGGACGACAACGATGTTCACCTATGCCGATGTGGATCTATTCCTAATGGATGATCGAACATTCCGCCTACCTGGCGATCTGAAGACCTCTACCCCGGCGATGCTCGGCCGAGCACAGTTGGATTGGCTTATCCATGCTTTGAAATACAGCGATGCCACATTCAAATTAGTGGCCGTTGGTAGCTCGGTCCTGAATCCGATCACTATGTATGAGAATTACGCTACCATCGCTGAGGAACGCACGGAATTGTTGCGAAGAATAGAGGTCGAAGGGATCAAAGGCGTCATATTCCTAACAGGTGATCATCACTTTACGGATCTATCCGAACTAGATCTTTCTAATGGTCGTAAGATCTATGATCTTACCTGCTCGCCGCTTACATCCGGAGTCTATACACCTGCTGCTAAAAATGATCTGCAAGTTGAAGGAACCTTGTTCACGGAACGCAACTTTGCGACGATCTCGGTTACCGGAAAAACGAAGGAACGGATATTGACCATGCGCGTATTTGATGCGACAGGCAAAGAACAGTGGACCTACCCTATCCCGCAGGAATAACCTGCAATTTGAACTATTTGTAACGGCCCATAAAGACCAATTCGCTCAGTGGCCTCCTCTGGCTTCGCTTCAATTCTCGTCCCCGATAAGGTTCCTCCAGCACGTCTGCATTTCCAGGGAAACCAAGCGCCAATACACTTACAACATCCAAGGCTTCGGGTATTTGAAATGCCTGACGTGCTTGATCCGCATGGAACCCGGCAAGTTGATGCAGACCCATACCCATTGACGTGGCCTGTGCGGTAAGTTGCGCTAAAGCACCTCCCAGATCATGTCGCGCGAAGTAGTTCTCCTCGTTATTGTACGCGAAGTTGCGCTGTACCATATTCAGTATCAAGATCGGTGCTTTATCCGCCCAAGATCGGTTCATGCTCCACAATGAATCCAACATGGCCGCGTGACCATCTTGATCTTTTCGAGTGACCAGAAAACGCCATGGTTGTTCATTGTGGCTGCTGCTGGCCCAGCGTGCAGCCTCGAGAACCAGTTCAAGCTCTGCATCCGTAACGTCGCGATCGCTGAAAGCACGTGGACTGTAACGAGCATTCAGCAGTTGATGGATCCCCAGGTCACTTCGACCGTTGAACTTCATATCCACATCCTTCTTGTCCATCAACCTCTCCATTTATCAAGAATACCATTCAACAGCACTGCTTCTTTGTTGCTCAATCGTTCCTGCTCGGATCGAGCATCCGCTTTCATGACAAGATCTATCTCTTCCAACAATTCAAGCCCGACCTTCGTGATCTTCACAAAAACTACACGACGATCAGTCTCACAACGCTCCCGATGAACTAAGCTCTTGATCACCAACTTGTCCGTTAACCGAGTAGTATTCGGAGCTCTATCGATCATACGGTCCCGAACGTCGTGCATCTTCATTTGCCCTTTGGAACCGCGCAGGATCCTAAGTATGTTGTACTGCTCCGGACTTAGACCGAACGACCTGAAACGTTCTACCGCTTTGCTTCGGAGCCAATTCGCCGTGAACATTGTGTTGAGCATCGCTTTTTGCTGCTCACTATCAAATTTGCTTCTTAATTCGTCTGCGATCTTGGGCATGGCAATTGTTTCCGACGCGCTGTGTTTCAATGTGACAAAGATACGTTTACATTAAATTCCATGGAATGCAAATTTTCGCAGATCACAGATCTACATGAGGCACCCGGCAACTGACTATTCAAGCCAATTTGAAGGTTCGCCTTACCTTGCCGATCGTAAGAAAACCTATTCCAGTAAATGAAATTGAATGCCATTATCAGCTTAAGTTCAGCTGTAGCTATTCTGTTCTCGGGGTGCAATGCGCCTTCGGATAATTCCAAGGATGATGTGTCCGCGCGAACGGAACGTTCGGTGCAGGATGCGGAGCCTCCAGTTCCAGTGCAACGATCTGCTTCAACTCCATTGGATCGCGACGAATGGCAACGGCCGGAAGTCATTATCGGAATGGCGAATAGCGACCTCACCGGTATGGTCTTCGGCGACCTTTTTGCCGGTGATGGCTATTTCACATGGAAACTGATCGATGCTGGCGCAAATGTGATCTCAGTCGATAATGACCCTAAGAATATTGAAGCCCTGCAAGCCGAGAAAAAGGCACGTGGTCTAAGTGATGAACGACTTAAGATCCGAGCTGTTCCTGTAGGTGACCCAGGACTCAATTCAGATGAAGTGGATGTGGCATTGCTCGTTCACAAATACTATGGCATTCTGGATAAACCAGCATACTTCGAACGACTGCGTAAGGGTATGCGCTACCCCAAATACCTAATGGTCGTTGATTGGCAGTATCGTGAAACTCCCATTGGGCCTGCGATGAGTGAACGGACCCCTACGAATGACCTGATGGAGGCATTGTTGAAATATGGATGGTCCGATGTTGGCGCCCATTCCGACAAGATCCCGTTCCAAGTGGTGTTCTTCGCGAACGATCCGATGGATGATATGTGATCTTCCGTTCAAGCCTGAACGTGTGCTCTCCGCTCTTGCTCAGCAAGTTCCTTCTTTGTTGGTTCAACCCCAACATAATCCATGAACATCGTTGCCCATAGGATCTTTGACAAAGCGTACATGATCGGGCCGCACAGGAATAATGTTGAAAGTATCGCGACGATCCTGGTCCATATTGCAGCATTCGGAAAAAGGACGATACAAGCGACATAGACTGTAACACAAAGCGCTACGGCCAAGGCATAAGAGACGTACATGGCACCGTAATAGAACCCTGGCTCTCGCTCGAATTTTCTTCCACATACCGAGCATTCCTTATGAAGGTCTCCAGCTTTTGTCAGATCATACGGATTGCTTGAGATGAAAAAATTGCCTTCGTGGCAATATGGGCATTTGAAATTGACTATGCTGTACAGCTTAGTTCCTTTCGAAAACATTTTGATGATCTATTAGCTGTTGTACGAGCCACGAAGGTAGGTTCAAGTGTTGCTGGTCGTAAGCGATAAATGTCACGTGGTGATCCTTCTCGTTGATCAAAAAGAAACGGCCGCCCTGTATGATCGAGCGGCCGTTGCCAAAAAAGGATCGATGGTGATCACTCCCAGAACATCACTTTGAATTCAACGCGACGGTTCTGCGCGCGACCAGCGGACGTCTTGTTATCACCAACTGGCTCGGTTTCACCGTGGCCAAAAGACTTTAAACGAGCAGCACTTACTGCTTTACCCTCCAAATAGCTCTTCACGGAAGCGGCACGCTGCTCGCTAAGGGTGAAATTCTTGGCATCATCGCCTTGATCATCGGTATGGCCATGGATCTCCAAGTTATAGGACGGATTATCGCTCATGACTTCAACGACCTGGTCGAGTATGCTATAGCTCGTCTTCTTGATCATGGCCTTTCCTGTTTCGAATTGTATACCAGTAAGTGCCTTTGCGAATAGCTTCTTCACATCCTCATTGATCTCAGGGCAGCCCTTCATGCTTGCAACACCTGCTACTGTCGGGCACTTATCCTGATGATCCGCAATACCGTCTCCATCGCTGTCCGGGCAACCTTGCTTGTCCGCAGGGCCTGCCTTATCCGGACATGCATCCATTTTGTCCGCAACACCATCGCCATCCTTATCCGGGCAGCCATTGGTTGCTACAACTCCAGCTTCGTCCGGGCAAGCATCTTCTTTATCGATAATGCCATCTTTGTCCCGGTCGTCTTCAGGATGAAGATTGATACTTATCCCATCGATGTAATAATACGCACGCTGATTATCGGGCCCCTCGATCATTTTGGTCTTTTCCATTCCGGAAGCAGGGAATGCTCCGATCACCAGGAACTTCTCGTCACCATCAGCAACAAAAGTTCCCTTAACATCCACCCAATTCGCTTTGTCACCCAACACCGTGGCGCTGGAAACGTCTGCTGCTTCGGTCAGGAAATGACGATGGTTGTATTTCAGTTCAGTAGGTGATGCAAATGCTCCGATACCGCTAACTGCGCGATCGCTATTTCCTGCCAATTTTACTTTGAATGCGATATCGTATTTCTGACCTGCAGCCAACGGACCAGCAAGTGCTGTCTCCAAATACTCACTGTACTGGTTCCATGCAGGTTTCAATGGATCTTCATCACGACCATTCAACATGCGCTTCCAATTCGGGCGCATATCATCTTTCCATGCAACGAAACCAGCATAGTATTCACCTTCTTGAGCAGCAGTGCTACCCAATTCGTTGTCAGGGATGCCTGTAGTGGTCTTGCAACTTTCCTTGCTGAAAATGTCCACGGAGCCAAGATTCGCGTTGGACCATCCTGTAGCGCGATCCAATTGATCCCAAGCAGTAACATTGGAACTGAGACCTTCAAAACCACCATTGCTGATCAGGTTGGGGCCTTTGTCTTGGGCCATAAGGCCTACCGAGCATAACATCCCGGTCATTGTAAGCGTAATTATTCTGTTCATCGGAATTTGTAATTGAGGGTTGATCACAATACCTGAGACGACCGCTTCTACGGTCCGTCACTTCTCAATTCCGAAATTTCTCGAGAACTACCTATTTCCGCCAACACGAACTATTCGGTTCCGACTTTCTCACGTACCGAAATGGCATCCAAATAAAAGAACGCGTACCGATTATCGTAGCCTTCTATCAAATTCACGGATTCACCACCAACGTAAGGATACGTGCCAATTACAAGAAACGATTCCCCACCATCAGCGACGAATTCACCACGGATCTCCTTCCACGCCCCTTTTTCTTTGATGATCTCCTCCATATAGACCTGCGGAACGACCTCAACGAATTTCCGATGTTGATGATCCATGCGCTCGACACAGAAATGTGCCCCGATCCCCATGATGCTTCTATCGCTATTACCAGCCAAAGCCACATGAAACACCACTTCGTAGGTCACATTCTCCTTGAGCGGCTGGTTCAGTTGGCACTGTAGGTATTCGGAATATTCATTCCAGCCAGGCACGAAGACATCGTCAGGATCATTCGCATCAAAATTGCGGCGAACATCATCCTTCCAAGCAAAGAAGCCCGCATAATTAGCTCCATCCACGGACTTTATGGACCCGTAGTCGTTTTCAGGCACACCAACCGTCTTCGCCTGAGCATCGGGAACGAAAACATCACACAACCCAAGCGTTGCATTTGACCAGCCCTCGGCATTAGGCAACTGATCGAATGTTTTCACTGGCTTTTCAAGCTGTTCAAAGGATCCGTTAGGAACCAGCTCAACGGGGGATTGAGCGCTCGCTGCCGAAAACGATAAGATCGAAACGTAACAGATGATGGTATTCTTGGTTATCATGCTTCTCAATTTCTTGTGTCTTTACTTGATCCGATCAGCGAAAACTTTGCGGAACTTATCCATTTTGGGTCGGATCACCATTTGGCAATATCCCTGCTCACCATTCAATTCAAAGTAGTCCTTATGATAGTTTTCGGCAGCATAGAACTCAGCAACAGGAGCGATCTCTGTTACTAACGGTTCCGCATAGGCACCACTTTCATCCAATTTCTTCATATATGCGTCTGCGGTCCGTTGTTGTTCATCCGTGTGATAAAAAATAACACTGCGGTACTGCGAACCCACATCCGCCCCTTGGCGGTCTTTGGTCGTCGGATCATGGGTTCCCCAGAACACTTCCAACAATTGGTCCAAAGACAGGATCGTTGGATCGTACACCACTTGTGCGACCTCGGCATGACCTGTATTTCCTGTACACACTTCCTTGTACGTTGGGTTAATTGTTCGGCCGCCCATGTATCCCGAAGTAACTGAGATCACTCCTTTGAGTTCCTTCAATACCGCCTCGACACACCAGAAGCAACCTGCACCCAGCGTAATGGTATCACGTAACATATTGATCTGTGGTTGACTTTAACAAAAACTCGAATGTATCCATGTCCGAATTCAATGGAATTGAATAACTCGCGCAAAAGTAACCGTTCGGGATATGTAATTCGCTCAGTCACCACCGGCCCGTGTTGGATCTAAAAGGCGCGTTCGTGAACAAGGATGTCCAGGAGTTAAGATCTATTGATCTTCTTCAATAGTGCTTTTCCGATCCGTTCAACGACACCAACAACAAGTGCATTCCCCATGAAGAATGCTCTCCATGCAGCACTCGGCCCTTCCGTATGGTTGTCCGGGAACATGTTGATGCGTTCCAATTCGATCGGCGTAAGGCGGCGATAACGCTTGCCGTCTTGGCAGACCACATGCTTGAAACGCGAAGCAGCATTGCCGCCCTCGCCGGTTATGATGGTACGTGCGGGTTTATCCAATGGATCTGGAAATGCCATTGCCCCTTCCGAATATGTGTACTCGTGCCCATTTATCGCCGAGATACGCGCTGCACTTTTGGCCCCTTTTTGATATTTCCATGCTTTCAGGTCCTTTCGAGCTATGTAGAAATTGGCAGGCACTTCCTTTTCTGGTTGAAGAAGATCTCCCAGAACCATAGGTTCATCATTGCTCAAACTGGAAACCTTGCACGTGTAAACCTTGGCTCCGATCATCACGCCAGCATTCTTGAATGGCGATAATCCTTTGAATGCACCGAAATCATTGGATAGAAGCAATAGACTTTGATCAATGTCCAGTGTATCTACTTTGCTTTCTTCTTTGCATGGAAACGCTTCCGCGAGAACGCCCTTTTTCCGCAGCCAAACAGCAGGATCCGAATGCTTAAGTGTTTCGAAGAGTGGTGTACTGCGGTGATAACCGACAAGGAATACCCTTCGCCGGCGTTGCGGCATCCCATAATCCGCTGCATTGATCACTCGCCACTCGATGGCATAACCCAGAAGGTCCAATGAACGCAACATGATGGCGAGATCCCTACCCCGCTGCCCTGTAGGTGATCCCAATAGGCGATCCACGTTCTCAAGGATCAAATAGGCCGGTGGTGTTTTCTTATCGCTGAGAATTCTATGGATCTGCCACCAAAGCACACCTTTCTTGCCTACCAATCCTTTGGAGCGATGTAACGTACTTGCAACCGAGTAGTCCTGGCAAGGAAATCCACCTACAAGCACATCATGATCCGGAATATCCTCAATACCGATCTCACCGATGTCCTTATTCGTATGATGCTCTTCACCAAAACGAGCGGCATATACCTCAGAGGCGTGTTGCTTACGCTTACCTGGTTCCCATTGATTGCTGAAGATCACGCTGAAACCATACGTGTTGCTGCTCGCACGCTCCAGCCCAAGCCGGAATCCACCAACACCGGCGAAGAGCTCTGCTACGCGTAAATACTGTTTCGAAGAATTTTTTTTTCGGGCCACGGCGGGCCGAACTTAGCAATATGTGGCCCTTTCGATCAAGTTTTTATTCCGGGTTACATTAACGTAACCTTGTGAATACTATCCACTGATCCAGCACCGGATCCATGTTCGGCTATGATAATTGTGCACTTATTGAGATCAGATCCGACCGAACCTGGATGACTGCTTAACATACATTTGACGCGGGTTTAACAGTGGTACGAAATGACTTGCCGACCTTTGCCGTGTTATTGTACTTTATGGTTCCGAAATAATTGAAGATATGGCCCAGAAGGTTTTATTAGTGGATGATGAGGCAGACGTCTTGGAACTGCTGAAATACAACCTGGAGCGGGAAGGGTTTCAGGTGTTGACGGCGTTGAACGGTAAGGATGCGATCAAAGCAGCTAAAGCGGAGAAGCCGGATCTTATAGTCTTGGACATTATGATGCCTGGCATGGACGGCGTTGAGGTATGCACCCTGCTCAGACAACTTCCGGAATTCAAGCATACGGTGATCACCTTCCTGACTGCCCGTGGAGAGGATTACTCTCAAATAGCTGGTTTTGAGGCAGGTGCGGACGACTATATAACCAAACCTGTGCGACCAAAACTTTTCGTAAGTAAGGTGAAAGCCTTGTTGAAACGCACTGGTTCCAGTGAGGTCCTGGATCATGAAATGCTGGAAAGCAACGGAGTGCGCGTTGATCTGGAAAAAGTGATGGTCTACACGGATGGAAAGGAGCTTCAATTGCCAAAAAAGGAATTCGAACTGCTCATATTATTGATGAGCAAGCCCGGCAAGGTTTTTAAGCGGGATGAGATCTACAATAGGATATGGGGAAATGAACTCTTTGTTGGGGACCGAACGATCGATGTCCATATCCGCAAATTGCGGGAAAAATTAGGCGATGACCGGATCGGTACCGTAAAAGGTGTGGGCTACAAATTCGACGCTTAGTGGATCTTAGGCGCTTTATCTGGATTTAAGTGCCGTTCGCACTACGATTTCGACCTTTCCTCTAGTTCAGCTATTTTTTTGTCCCTTAGAGGCATCCTTCTGTATGGTACACGCGTCTACTATACGATACAATGTCACGCTCCTACAAAATATCGCTGATACTCAAAAGCAAGAGTAGCCTACCCGTATACCGGGATCTGGAGAAATTGAGCGACCGTGAATTGGATGAACATGTGCTTGAAATGGTCCGTAGAATGAAGGCCAATGAAAGTGCGGTAATAGCCCGGATGGTGCTTCGCCAACCAACGTTCAGCCTTAACTGAGATCAGGATCACAAGATCCCGGATCTTTGTTGCTCAATTCTTTTCTTCCAGAATTTGGATCGTATGGGTTCACGGTTATATTTGTCGCAGAACCCTTCCTCATGAGCGACCAACATTTCGACGACCATTTCCCAGCTGAAGCTGAACAAAATGAGATCGGTGGGCCTGTATTGCTGGCCCTGATGACCTTGGGTATGATCGTGCTGCTTATTTGGGCACTCGGATAAGCCAAAGGATCGATCGCCCTTCTTCGTGGTGAATTTGTTTTGCTGAATGGCGTTCTAAAAATAACCGCGCGCCGTTCCTATTTGCTTTTGTAGCCAAATAGCTGGTAGAGCGTTATTTGGAATTCTTTTGAGGGTCGCCAGCCCTATCCAGGTACTCATCCCTGCGCACGAGCATGAACCAATTCTCGGTCAGTTCCAAATAGCCTTGCTCAAAACAGAATACATAATTGTTCCCTGCTTTGGTTACGTGGGTATTGGTATGGTACATGAAACTGAACCCATGCTCCAACAACTTCTCTCTGTGCACCTTCGTTTTTCCTTCAAGACCTGTATTCAATTCAGATAGGATCCTGCGGTTCCGTTTCAATGTATTGACTACGTTGCGCACATAATTTATGCTGCTATTGTTCGCGTGATAGTGGAAGAGATTTCGGCACGCATCTGAACAAAATCGTTTGTCGGTGCGACCAACGATCTTCTCACCACACTCTAAACAGACCTTTTCGGTAACGGCTGGCATGATCCGAATGTAATAGGATCTTTATGAATTGATCTTCTCGAACGACCAATAAGATCCGTGACACATGAAAACATTGTTCCGGACGTCTCTCAAAAAGGAACCCCATCGATGCAACGCACCAATGGGGTTCCAAGATCGATCGGTTCACTATTTCTTTGCTGCTGCTTTCTTTTTTGGCGCTGCCTTCTTTGCTGTAGCTGCCGGTTTCGCCGCGGCTTTCAATTGTACTGCAGCCGCAGTCAATTTTCGTGCAGTTTCGGCTTTCCGCTTGGCGCGTGTATCGCTTCTCTTGGCAACCGTCTTTCCGGTGCCGCTGTTCCCCTTGCGGAGTTTGGCTCTTTTTGTAGTCATTTTCTTCCTTGTAGGGCGGAAAGTTAGGGATAACGGAACTTGCCATGGGCCTTGTTCCGATTTTGGTATTATTTGATGGTTGTGGAACATTGGAGATGATCATGATAAATACAGAAACCAACGTTATTCCATTGAAATCGGAAGACAGACAAGGGCTTATCGAATTTTCCCAACCTTTGTGGTGGATCTTCCGTTCAATGCTTCCTCAATAAATCATACTCTTGAGCACATACCATGTCCAAAGAACCTTACTTGAAGTGGCTACACGAAGTTGAACTAAGTGATATCGAAACCGTTGGAGGCAAGAATGCCAGCCTCGGTGAGATGATCCAGAACCTTGGGCCACTCGGTGTGGAAGTGCCAGGAGGATACGTAGTTACGGTAGCTGCGTACAAGGCATTCATAGAACATAACGTCCTGGACCAAAAGATCCGGGACATCGTTGCAGGCTTGGATGTGGATGATGTTGAGAACATACGTCGCACTGGCCTCGCTGTACGGACCTTGGTGAAGAATGGGAAATTCCCCGAAGAGGTGTGGAAGGGGATCATGCAGCGGTACGATGAAATGTCCCAGAAATATGGGCAGGAAGCAACCGATGTAGCAGTGCGCAGTAGCGCGACGGCAGAGGATCTACCCGATGCATCCTTCGCCGGACAACAGGAGACATTCTTGAACATTCGTGGGCATCAGGACTTGATAAGCGCAGTGCGTAACTGCTTTGCATCGTTGTTCACCGATCGCGCTATCGTATACCGGGAGAGTTTGGGCTACGATCATTTCCAAGTTGGACTTTCCGTTGGTATCCAGAAAATGGTACGCTCTGATCTTGGTGCGAGCGGTGTTGCCTTCAGCCTAGATACCGAAAGCGGTTTCAAGGATGTTGTACTGATAAATGGCAGTTACGGTCTTGGTGAAATGGTAGTACAAGGTGCCGTTAGCCCCGATGAATGGCTTGTATTCAAACCCACATTGGCCGAGGGATACACGAGCATCATCGAAAAGAAATTGGGCAGCAAAGACCGCAAAATGGTCTACGGAGTTGAGCCGGGTAAGCCTACGTCGACCATCCCGATCGAGCGCGCTCAACGGAACCGTTTCTGCGTGACCGACGATCAAGCACTGGAGATCGCACGTAGTGTTGCGGCCATTGAAAAATATTACAGTGATAAAAAAGGCCATTGGTGTCCGATGGATGTGGAATGGGCGATCGATGGATTGACCGGACACCTGTTCATCGTACAGGCCCGCCCGGAGACCATCCACAGTCGCAAGTCCACGGACCGGGTAGTTGAGTATAAATTGATCAATCCTGATAATGAAACACCATATGCCGATAAGAAACACCCTGTGATCACGACGGGTATAGCGATCGGGGATCGCGCAGGTGCCGGCAAAGTGCGCATTCTCTTCAGTTTGGATGGACGCGGTGGCGGTGGCGATGGAAAAGACTTTCAGCAAGGAGATGTGCTCGTTACCGATATGACCGATCCAGACTGGGAGCCGATCATGAAAAAGGCCAGTGCGATCATTACCAATAAAGGAGGACGCACCTGCCATGCAGCCATTGTTGCCCGTGAAATGGGCGTACCGGCCATTGTGGGATGTGGAAACGTTACGGACCTCCTCGATACAGGTATGGAGGTTACTGCAAGCTGCTGCGAGGGAGATACTGGCATCATCTACAGTGGCATTATTCCGTTCCACAAAGAAGAGACCATGCTGGCCGATATGCCAGAGACCAAGACCCCGATCATGCTCAATGTAGCAAGTCCGGATCTGGCCTTTAAATTCAGCAGTTTACCGAATGCCGGCGTTGGTCTGGCTCGTGAAGAATTCATCATCAACAACTACATACAAGCGCATCCGCTGGCGTTGTTGCAGCACAAGGAATTGGGTGATGTGGCCTTGAGCGGAAAGATCAGCTACCTGATCCACGGATATGAAGATGAAGAGACCTTCTTCGTGAAAAAGCTGAGCTATGGTATTGCCAAGATCGCGAGTGCTTTCTATCCGAACAAAGTGATCGTGCGTTTCAGCGATTTCAAGAGCAATGAGTACAAGAACCTCCTAGGCGGCGAGCATTTCGAGCCGGATGAGGAGAACCCGATGATCGGTTGGCGTGGTGCAAGTCGCTACTACAGCGAAGTATACAAGGAGGCCTTTGGTCTTGAATGCAAAGCCATTCGGCGCGTGCGCGAGAAAATGGGTTTGAAGAATGTGGTGGTGATGGTTCCTTTCTGCCGTACGGTCGAAGAACTCATATTGGTGAAAGGCGTGATGAAGGAATATGGTCTGGAACGTGGCAAAGAAGGGTTGGAACTGTTCTTAATGGCCGAGCTACCGAGCAACATCATCATGGCCGAGGAATTCAGCCAGTACATTGATGGTTTCTCGATCGGCAGCAATGACCTAACGCAGTTGACCCTTGGTCTGGACCGTGATAGTGCTTTGGTGAGCCATATCTACGATGAACGCAATCCAGCCGTAAAGCGCATGTTGAAGATGCTCATCGAAACCGCCAAACGAACTGGCACCAAAGTGGGCATTTGTGGCCAAGGCCCTTCTGACTTCCCGGATTTCGCACAGTTCCTGGTTGAGCTGGGTATCGATTCCATCAGCGTTACTCCGGATTCGTTGTTGAAGACGAAGCGTGCAATTGCTGAGGTGGAGAAGAAGATCGGGGCAAATGGGGTAAAGGTCGGAGTTTAACTATCCAACCACCCCAGCACGACTCCGTTTCAATTCCATCTTACGCTTGATCGTTTCAGGTAAGCCGCTCGGATCTTCCGCATCGTAGGTTCGCACCTTCTGGGTACCATCGGCTTTCAGTAACTCCTCCGGACGACATTCAAGGATAGCTGCTGCAGTGTTTACGCCGGAATATCCAGCACCGGCAACACCGTGTGACAAGATGCTAGCACCACATAGGTAGAGGTTCTCAATCTCGCTTTTTGCTTTGTATGCAAAGGGACCGATCTGCTTGAAGATCTTCTCCGTTCCGTACACCGAACCGTTCGTGGAGTTGATGTAATATGAGTTGGTCAACGGTGTGCCGAGTTCTTTGTGGACCACGTGCTCGCTAATGCCGGGAATTGCACGCTCCAAGGTCATCATCATTTTCTTCATCAATGTTTCCTTGAATCGGATGTACTCCGCGGAACGTTCGATGTTTTCCCCTTTGAAATACTCGAACGATCGATGATCAATGAAGGTGATGGCCTCTATACAATGATGTTTCCCATCGAAACTGGAAGGGTCTTTCAGCGTGGTACAACTAATGAACATACCGGGAAACTCATTGCCTGTTGATATATCCGGGCGCATCAGTTCATCATATAATTCATCCGCGTCCCTTTCATCCGTAGCGAACCAAATATTTCCTGAATCTAGGCCTGCCTTGCGCACGTCCATATCCACCGTTAGAAAGAGCATTAGCGACGTACATGAGTAGGTGGTCTTATCCAGCTTCTTGATCATTTTCGAGCTTAGGTTCTCGGCTCCTATCAATTTGCGGTACGTTATATCCGGATCTGCATTGCTGATCACACGTTCAGAGAACAGTTGCTCACCGGACTCCAACTCCACCCCCACCGCACGTTTCTGCTTGTCACCTTCCAACATGATCCGCTTTACTCGTTGGCTTGTGCGCACCTCACCTCCATTGCGCTTAAGGGCATTGGTCATGGCCTTCACGATAGCACCTCCACCGCCCATAGGATAATAACCACCCCTGAAATAATGTGACATAACAGCAGCATGCAACGGAAAACTAGCTCGACCGGGAGGTAACCCATGATCACCGCATTGCACGTTCAACACATTCTTCAGCAAAGGGTCCTTGATGGATCGATCAATAACTGACTTCAGCGTGAATAGACCGTATTTTCCCAAATACCTAGTGCGCCATGGGATGGTGATATGATCCCAGAAGCCGTTCATTTTCGGGATCAACATCAGTTGCGCGCTTACATCCCGCACGGTGTTAAGGTATTTCTTGATGTTCTTCCGCTCCTTCGGGAATCGTATCGAAAGTGACTCGACCAATTCGTCAAAACCTGCGGGAAAGTCGATGCGCTCTTTTCCTACCCAGCAATGCTCATACCCCTTCGGGTTCATGCGAAAAAAGGTCAGTTCGTTAGCAATACCCAGTCCTTCATACAATTCACTGGTCGACTCCCCTTCTCCTAGCAATCCTACATAATGCACACCAGGTGTGAACCGATGCCCGTTCAAATAGAAACTGTGGCACCAACCTCCAGGAACGTCATGCTGTTCCAACACCAATACACGTTGGCCTGCTCTGGACAAGCAAATAGCCGCTGACAACCCACCAGCACCGGAGCCGACAATTATCGTATCAAATTCAGATCGTTGTTGCATTCTTCGAAGCCACAAAAGACCTCGTAATGCAACAAATGTTGCGATGCCTTTATTGGGTTATGGGTAAAGATCGGGGTTATTGACCAAATTGGGCAATTCTTGTTGCTACGTGCTGAACAGGTCAAACCTTTTCTTTGTAGCATTCCATTCGCACTTATGATCAAGCTCCCCGTCCCATCCCTGAACAAACTAACCACTGAACGGTTGGTATTCCGAACTCCTACAATGGAGGATCGTTCATGGTGGATGGAATTCATCAATAGCAAGAAGGCGCTGCAGTTCCTGGGTTTGAAGGTCGGTGACCCTGCATCATGCACATTCTTTATTCAAAAGAGCCTGGATCGTATACCACGCGATGGTACGTGCTTGAATGCTGTGATCGAACACGCCACAGGAAAGCCTGTTGGTATGGTCGGGTTACTCACACAAGAAGTAGAGGGAGTATTGGAATTGGAGATCGGGTACCACATGCTACCATCCGCTTGGGGAATGGGCTACGCGAAGGAAGCGGCTGTGGCTTGTAAAGTTTTTGCTGCTGAGAACAAGCTGGCTTCATCTGTCATCTCACTGATCGATCCAACCAATTTCGCAAGCCAAGCTGTGGCCAAGCACAATGGGATGGTGTACGAACGCAAGGTGATCTTTCGGAATGAAGAACTGTTCCTTTTCAGAACGAAGATCTAAGTCTTAGGCTGCCGACCTTACTAAAAAGCATGTAGTCAGGCATGCACCGATAATCCGACCACGTACTGATCAACTTAACTTGTGCCTCTTGAACCATGAGCAAAACCTATTACGACCCAGCCGATCTCAAGAAGTTCGGCAATATCACGGAGTTCCAGAAGGAGCTTGGTGAGAAGTTCTTCGACTATTACGGCGATGTGTTCAAGGAAGGAGCACTTACAGCGCGCGAGAAATCGTTGATCGCATTGGCTGTATCCCATACCGTTCAATGTCCGTATTGTATCGATGCATACACGACCGATACCATAGAAAAGGGATGTAGTGAAGCCCAAATGATGGAGGCCGTACACGTGGCAGCTGCCATTCGTGGAGGAGCGTCTTTGGTACACGGTGTTCAAATGATGAACAAAGCAAAAGCCATGGTAGGTGGATGAAGAGCCTATTGGCAACACATCATCCGCTTAGTGCGACGGTACAGCAACGAAAGGTCTTGGAGGACGGCTCTCTGGGTCTTCCCTATTTCGCTCCTAACCTGAAAGATGCTGGGCTTCCTGTTCTGGATGCCAATGGGCTGGATGTGCTCCAAGTGAATCTTGGGCGTATGTGCAACCAAACATGCACGCATTGCCATGTGGATGCTGGACCGGACAGAAAGGAGAAGATCTCTCGTGCGATCCTGGAAGATTGTCTAACGGCTATCAAAGCACATAACATCAGCACGGTTGACCTTACCGGTGGTGCGCCGGAAATGCATCCTGATTTCCGATGGTTCGTTGAGCAATGTTCGGAGCTTGGCAAACATGTTATGGTCCGGTGTAATCTTACGATCATCCTGGCCAACAAGAAATATCACGACCTTCCGGAATTCTACAAGAAACATAAGGTTGAAGTGGTAAGTTCCCTACCCTTTTTCACAGCGGATCGCACCGATCGCCAACGTGGAAAAGGGGTCTTCGAGCATTCCATTGAGGCATTGAAGATGCTGAACTCCGTAGGCTACGGCATGGAAAGGAGTGGACTGAAACTGGACCTTGTGTACAATCCAGCTGGTGCATTCCTACCGGGATCACAAACCGAATTGAAGGCTCAATTCAAACGCTCATTGATGAACGATCATGGCATTGTTTTCAATGATCTGTTCGCGATCACCAACTTGCCGATCAGTCGTTTCTTGGAGCACTTGGTGCGAACGGATCAGTATCAGGAATACATGGAAAAACTGGTGAATGCCTTCAACCCACAAGCGGTAGACGGGGTGATGTGCCGGAACATGATCTCTGTCAGTCATGATGGAAATATCTACGACTGTGACTTCAATCAGATGTTGGACCTACCCTTAACAGCCGGAATGCCGAAGCACATTTCGGATCTGGCTTCTGCCAACGTGATCGGTCGACAGATCGCTACAGGTCGGCATTGTTTCGGATGCACTGCTGGCGCGGGCAGTAGCTGCGGCGGTGCCACTGTGTGATGGGACCGTTATTGATCGTATTCTTTCGGAAACCTGAGCTTGGGAAGGTCAAAACCCGTCTGGCTGCTACCGTGGGTGCAGGAAAAGCGTTGGAAGTTTACGATAGTCTTCTTAGCCATACTCTTGGTGTCACAGGATCATTGCGCTGTATAAAGCAAGCATGGTATACCGGTGAAGACACGGTTGACGATATCGTTGCGCCTTATGGATTTACGACTCACATGCAACGCGGTGTCGATCTTGGTGAGCGTATGTTGAACGCATTTGCAAACGGATTCAGGGCTGGCCATTCTCCTGTGGTTATCATTGGTACGGACTGCCCTGGAATATCAACGGAGATCATCTCTGAAGCATTTGATTCGTTGACCACGAACGACGCGGTAATAGGTCCCGCTCGCGATGGTGGCTACTATTTGTTCGGTCTGAACGCACAATTGGACCAGGTCTTCCAGACCAAGACATGGAGTACAGCCTGTGTTGCTCGTGAAACGCTGGATGACCTTGAGCACCACAACAAGCGTGTACACTTACTTCAAGAGCTGATCGATGTGGATACAGAAAAGGACTTGATCGACACAAATTGGGACTGCAGGACCGATATCAAATGACCAGGTCATCCTGACCGTAAGAAACGTTTATCCAAAATGCACGTATTTTGTTAAGACGATGGTTGCGTTATGATCGCGTGGACATCGGTGATATCGAACTATTCATGCATAGACTTGGCCTACTGATATGCGCATTGTGTTTGGCGACAAGTGCATCTGCACAGGACTATACAACACCTGAGCAATACCAATTCAGCGTAGATAGCAACTTGGTATATGGTATCGCGACCAATTATACCGGTGTCTTGGACACGCTGGAACTTGACCTGTACAAACCCTTAGGTAATACCGACAATGAGCGTCCTCTTCTTGTTCTTGTGCATGGAGGCGCTTGGGTAGGTGGTTGTAAGAATGCACCAGGATCCGGTGTAGTTGCGCTTGCGCGCGAATTTGTAGGACGGGGATATGTAGTTGCGAGCGTCAATTATCGGTTGGGCTGGCACAAGGATGACTTTGTTCAGAACCCGGCGGGACCTCCTACTTGGCCTGTTGAATATGGTGCACTCTATGCCCCGGATTCGTTGGAGCTGAAGCGCGCGTTATACCGCGGGCAACAAGATGTAAAAGGCGCCATCCGGTGGTTAAAGCAACGTGCATCGCTGGACAGCGTTTGTGTGGACAAGGTATTCCTGGGGGGTGAAAGCGCTGGCGGATTTACTGCGTTGGCAGCGGCATTCATGGATCGGGATGAAGAAAAACCAATTAGCTGTTACGCCATTCCAGATGCCCCTGATCCAGATCCGAACTTGTTGAACGGCACTACTTTTCAGTGCATCCTTCGTACGTATGCCACTCCCCCGTCCGCTTTGCTACGACCAGATCTTGGCCCAGTGCAAGGAACCTTGAATCAGAATGGCTACGATGCACGTGTGTGTGGTGTTGCGAATTTGTTCGGAGGTGTTCCATATGATGCTTTCGATCTCGATTGGTGGCAAGGTGTCGATACCCCTATCGTTTATATGTATCATCAGACCTGCGATGGAATTGTGCTCTTCAACAAAGGGCGGCCGTTCCAGACCATTTCCAGTCAATGCAACTTGGGTAATACGCCATGGCATTCCAACCAACCCATCATGTACGGTAGCAACGCGATCAAGAATGCCTTCGACGCCATGGATGATCCACCGGAACACATCACCGAATTCGCTTTTTGCGATCCATTCTTGACCGACCTTGCGTTGTTCGAGTGTATTCGATATGGGAACAATGGTTCTTATCACTTTTTAGGCAACCCTGCATTACGAGCTGTGAATATTGCGTCTTATTTCGATCCGGTCGCAAGTGGGCCGACGTCGTGTGTGAATACAAGTAATAACGAAATCGTTTCCCAAATTGGACCAATTATCTATCCACAACCTGCCCAAGATCATCTCCACGTTCAACATCCGGATCTAGTCGGGAATGTTACCATCAGATTGATCACGTTGGACGGGCGTACCGTTCTTGTAACGGATCCAAAAACAGCTATAGGGAGCATTGATCTGGAGCTTCCGGAGCAGATCATGAACGGAAACTACATCCTACTCCTTAGCTCCACAGTAACTACACAAGTTTTACGTGTTCTGATCGCACGGTAAGAACATAGCTCATCATTCGGCATTCATCCCGATCCAATGCTCACGAACACTTACCTATCGTGGTGAAGGAGATCGCAGACTGCTTTACGCCGATACCATTATCGCCTCCATCAACGGATCAGCTGCGTTCGGCTCTTACAGCCACTCGAATATAAAATTCGCTCCACTTACACCCTATTATCGATAAACCTGTTGTGTTTCCATCGGTCGAATAAGAACCGTTCTAGAGAATTAAGTTCGGATAAGTACCCCTTCAGTATTGTAATAATTGGCCGTCATCAGGTACATCGATCGTCAACATTGGGGTTATGGCTACTGGCTGTTGCGGTGAAGGAACGAACCTCCGCCTAATGACACACATGGATCTCTGAATGGATGAAAAGAAATGGTTGGCCCTTTTCAATGCGGCTTCTATCGATCTGCGGAACAGTATGACCCTTCCATATTTCTGGGTCGATCGAAATCATTTTCCGATAGGGACGGCAAGAATTGGCTAGTTCTGCAATGCTGCAAACCAACAATATTCCGTAAAGGACGTGTTTTGAACTCCTGCCTAACAGATGCTTTTCGGATCAGTTCTAAGGGTATTCAGCACGATATATGGAGATGGTAAAAGTTGATCGTACCAATCGCCCAAGCAATTAGGCAAAAATCGGCGTAATACCTTTGCATGTGCCCGAAAAGCTATCCATAAAGGATTTCATTGCGACCAAGTCGCGGATCATCGATGTTCGATCCCCTGCTGAATTTTCACAAGGACATATTCCAGGTGCGCACAATATGCCCCTTTTCTCCAATGAAGAACGCGCAATAATTGGTACACTCTACAAACAGAAAAGTCGGGATGCGGCCATGCTGGAAGGATTGCGGATCGTTGGTCCGAAAATGGCACCTATGGTTGAAGAGGCCCGTGATCTTGCGATCGATGGACGTGTTGCCGTGCATTGTTGGCGCGGTGGAGAGCGGAGCGCTAGTGTAGCATGGCTCATGGAAAAAGCTGGGTTTGCGGATGTGGTGACACTTACCGGAGGCTATAAAGCTTTCAGGAACCATGTACTCAGGTCGTTCGAGAACAGATATGACCTGCGCATTCTAAGTGGATACACCGGCACTGGAAAAACCGAACTGCTCGGACACTTGAAAGAACTTGGTCAACAAATAGTGGATCTTGAAGACTTGGCTAATCACAAGGGCAGCAGCTACGGTGCAATTGGAGAAGATCCGCAGCCAAGTACTGAGCAATTCGAGAATTTACTTTGGTCCGCGTTGCAGGAGGTCGACATGAAAAGACCGCTCTGGGTAGAGGATGAAAGCCAAATGATCGGAACGGTTAAGATCCCGGATCCATTCTTCGCACAGGTCCGCAACGCATTCTGCTACTTTGCCGATATGCCGCGCGAAGAACGTGCAGCTAGATTGGTCGGATCATATGGCAAGTACCCTAAGGCAGAATTGGCAGCTGCGACCAAGCGGATCGAAAAAAGGCTTGGTCCACAACATTGCAGGACGGCTTTGGAAGCTCTGGAAAATGGCGATCTACATAGCGTTGCCATGATCACACTGACATACTATGACAAGACCTATCTCCACGGATTACGTAAACGAGATGCATCCCGAATTGTGCGAGAAACAGCCTCATTCGTGAACATGAAGGCAATAGCTGAGCAAGCCATAAAAGCACATGGAGAACCGATCAATAACTGAACCAGTTCGTCTGACGCAATACAGTCATGGCGCGGGATGTGGCTGTAAGATCGCTCCTGCGGTCCTGGAGACCATCCTTAAAAGCGAACTGGGCACATTGAATGAACCGAGGCTGCTTGTAGGGTACGGAAGCCGAGATGATGCAGCAGTTTATGACATTGGAAATGGCCGGGCGATCATCAGTACAACTGACTTCTTTTCACCTATTGTCGATGATGCGTTCGACTTTGGTCGTATCGCAGCCACCAATGCATTGAGCGACATTTATGCAATGGGCGGCAAACCTCTGTTGGCAGTCGCGATCCTAGGTTGGCCTATTGAAAAACTTGGACCAGAGCTAGCGCAACGTGTGGTGGAGGGCGGGCGTAAGGCTTGTCATGATGCTGGGATCCCACTGGCCGGTGGGCATAGCATTGATGCGCCGGAACCTTTCTTTGGACTAGCGGTTACCGGTGAAGTTGAGATAGCGAACATTAAACGTAACGATACAGCGAAAGAAGGCGATGTGATCTATTTGACCAAGCCACTCGGTGTTGGCATTCTCAGCACTGCGCAGAAACGAGGGAAGCTTCGAACTGAACACGAACGTATTGGACCTGACCTTATGTCTCAATTGAATCGGGTCGGCTATGAACTGGGTCAGAACAAGGTTATTTCGGCCATGACGGACGTTACCGGGTTCGGACTGGGAGGGCATTTACTGGAGATCTGTAACGGAAGTGGACTCAGCGCAGAGATCCAATTCGAAAAGCTCCCAGTGATACCTGAAGCATTGACCTATATTGCTGAAGGGTGCTATCCGGACGGAGCATTCAGGAATTGGAAAAGCTATGGTGAGCATATCAGTGGTGCCAGTGAAATGAAAAGAATGCTGCTGTTAAGTGATCCTCAAACAAGCGGAGGGTTGATGTTCACTATGGCCTCGGATCAGAACCTATCAGATCTTTCAAGCACATCAGGTGATCTTGCTTCCATTGTGCAGATCGGCAAAATGGTATCAAAAGCAGCGAAAACCATTTTTGTTACTTGAATTCCATACGTCCGGAATGATCGATGTTATATGCCTAAGACTAACGATCGAGTTTAGTATCCAAGCCAATGACCGATCGATCGAACAGATCCACCGGAGGTTCGCAGTTAGTTGTCTGCAGTGACATTGTCCGTCGTGCCAATTCCAACTGTCTTTAAGGTTCGTATATTTACGGATCCGTACGAACAATGAACATTTGATAGTTCAGATAGGGATAACTCAATACGAATTTTATTACCATGGCAACCAGAAGACTGACCCCGAAGGACGCAGAGCAACTTCTCGCCCAATATAGAAGCGAACGTCGAAGATTGAATTTTCAACTGGAAAAGGTACGCGCTGCAATAGCAGAGATCAAGGGCTCCGTTGTTCCCGTTGAGCCCGGAGATGGTGTTGTCCGCTTGAAACGCGGCCCGGGTAGACCAAGAAAAGATCCGTCCCAATTGAAATCGGCAAAACGTATTTCGGGAAAGCGGAAGAAACGCGAAATAAAGGATGGCGGATACCGCTTGAGTTCTTGGGACCAATTGGTAATAGATACAATTACCAAGGCTGACCAGCTCATAACAAAAGGGCGACTCTTAAAAGCTGCCATCGTTTGGGCAAAGAAGAACGAGCCGAGCATGACAGCAAAAGACGTTGAAGACAAGCTTACTCGGGTGCTTCAGAAACTCAGTGGAAAGCGTCAGATCCTTGGTACGCACCGCACTGGCATGATCCGTGGATACCACTATGGTATCATGAAATGGTTCTTCGCAAGTAGCGGAAAATTGCGGAAACAGCATTTTGAGCGCATCGACTACAAGTTGGACCCTAACGAATCGTAGCTATTGCCTTGAAGGAATAAGATGGGTGATCATAGGGTCACCCATTTTTTTTACACCATACCTTAGTGGGATAAATCACTATGCAGAAATGAAGAATATTCTTGTACCGTTGGATCTTTCGGCGATCAGTGGTCGTGTGTTGGATGTGGCGACAGAGCTTGCTCAACGTATGAACGTAAAGCTCTGGCTCGTGCATGTCGCAGCTCCTGAACCGGATTTCGTTGGGTTTGATGTTGGCCCTGGTTCCGTTCGCGAAATGCGTGCTAATGAATTGCGCAAAGAGCACGTCGACCTCCAACGTTTAGCAGCGGACCTCATGGACAGATCGATCCAATGTGAGGCATTGTTGGTCCAAGGACCTACTTCTGACACACTGCTATCAATGGTCACCAGGCTTAAAGCAGATATGGTGGTAATGGGGTCTCACGGACACGGTGCGTTGTTCAAGACCTTTGTCGGCAGCATCAGCGAACAAGTGCTTGCCAAAAGCCCTGTTCCGGTCGTGATCGTCCCCAAGGTGATGTGAATTGATGTCATCTTCATTCAAGTATTTGTTAATTGTATTGGTGGCATTCTCGCTATCAGGTTCTGTCTGTGTCCCTACCATGGTAGGTGGCAAACCCAAACTGAACGATATCCAGCTTCCGCTGGGATTCGAATTGAGCATATTTGCGGAGAACATTACAAATGCGCGCGCAATGTGTTGGGGAGATAATGGGACCTTGTTCGTTGGATCCCGAAGCGCCGGAAATGTCTATGCCTTGCGAGATAAGGATGGCGATGGACAAGCTGAGGTGATGTATACCATCGCCAGCGGATTGTCCATGCCGGTCGGTGTGGCGTTCAAGGATGGTGATCTGTACATCAGTGTAGTGAATGGTGTAGTGAAACTCATCGATATAGAAGAACATCTGGATGATCCACCAGCTCCAGTCGTTGTTACGGATGCCTACCCTTCCGAAAAACATCATGGCTGGAAATTCATTGCTTTCGGACCCGATGGAAAATTGTATATCCCCGTTGGCGCTCCATGCAATATTTGCGAGAGTCCGGACTCGATATTCGCTTCAATAACGAGGATCAATAGCGATGGTTCGGGTCGTGAGATAATTGCGCATGGTGTTCGGAATTCGGTTGGATTCGATTGGGATCCAAATACGGGTAAGCTTTGGTTCACGGAGAATGGCCGGGACAATATGGGTGACGATGTTCCGAATTGCGAATTGAACGTCCTCAACACTGAAGGAGAACATTTCGGTTACCCGTATTGCCATGAAGGATCCATACCCGACCCGGAATTCGGAGAAATACTGTCATGCCATGAGTTCGTACCACCGGCTGCGAAACTAGGACCCCATGTTGCACCCCTTGGCATGCGGTTCTACCGAGGCGATCAATTTCCAGCAAAGTACAAGCACGCGATCTTTATTGCAGAACATGGTTCGTGGAACCGGACCACACCGATCGGATATCGCGTAGCGGTTGCCTTTCCGCAAGCTGATGGATCAGTTAATACCGAAATATTCGCCGAAGGTTGGTTGAAAGGATCCAGTGCGACCGGTCGGCCTGTAGATGTATTGGAAGCGCCTGATGGCAGCTTATTGGTCAGTGACGACGATGCAGACATGATCTATCGCATCACTTACACAGCACCTTGAATCGATCTTTCGACCTGGCTCTCAACTATCTCGGACCTTTTCGCATAAGGCCTCGGTCGAGCCCCTCCCGATGAGCCCATTTGCCTCTGTACAACGCGTAGTAAACGATCAAGCTCGATACGATACCTACAATAGCACCAGCAAATACATCCTGTGTGAAATGTTGGGACAAATAGACGCGTGAAAAGCCAAGAACAACTGCGACCATGGCCAGTATCGCAGCCCATCCTTGTTTGCCAACGATCACAGCTAATGCTAGGCACATACTGAAAGCCGCTGTGGAATGGCCGCTTGGAAAGCTGAAATGTGAATGGAGTACTACGCCTTGCACCCAATGAATATCGGGCCATTGATCCCTGAACATACTTGGTCTGTCATTCTCAGGAAAAACCGACCGTTTCAGGAACTGTGTGATCGTTGCGCTTAGTATGGTGCTGATCGCCAACATGAGAAATGATCGCCACGTGTGGATCATAAGCACAATAATGCAGACGATCACAACGGTCCATCCATCAGCAATGTGAGTGGAATACTTGAAAAAAACATCGGCCCACGGCCAATTGTATTCATTCACCGCTGCATGCAGCGCAATTCTACCAAGCCGCAAATGAGCCCAGAAAGCAGGAATGGCAACCACTAGGGAAACAAAAAGAAATACCGCGACCGCACGGATCCGTTGCATACGGCGAAACTAATCCACAGGACAGCGATATATTAGAGCCATGAAAAGGTTCAATGGATATACGATCCGTATCGCCTTCTGTGCTGCTTTCATTTGTTTTTTCTGGCGCGCGTCAATAGGTCAATCATTTACTGTGGTTTATGGTGGGATCTTAGCGGAGCATGGCACAGGAGTAGTGTTGAATGACACTGCATTCCTAATTGGTACCCGAACGTTCGGATCCGGAAAATACCGTGCAAGGCTTGATCTGCGCGACCAGGATGGATCTGCGCTTGCTGAATCTGAACTGGACCTTGTGGGAACGCTTTTTCTCCAAGGTATGACGCCGATACCGGGTGGAGGTGCGTTTCTCGTAGGTAGTCATATCGAACCCGATGCACATGAACATGATGGCCTCTTGATCAGAGTGGGTTCCGATAATTCAATTTCCTGGATAACTCATTTGGATGTTCCCGGCGATCAACAGTATTACGGTGTTACTGCTTTGGAAGATGGTGGTGCTGTGGTTTGCGGCGTTACTGATATCGGTAATGGTCATGATATTCTTGTTGCAAGGTTCGATCTGACAGGAGCGTTACAATGGAGTATGTCCGAAGACGGAGGGTTGGATGATGAAGCCTATGCCATCGCTAGTGATGCCACTGGCGTTGTTATAACAGGTAGACAATTGAACTTCGGTGGAACTTCCGATGTTGTATTCATGCGTTTTGGATTGGACGGCTCGTTGGAATGGGCTTCGGGATGGGGTGGCGCGGGTAATGAAATAGGTAGAGCACTTGTGCGCACTTCGAACGGAAATTTCCTCATGGCAGGCACCACAGAGAGCTACGGCACGTTCGATCAAACTGAACAACGATTCAAGAAACATGTCTATTTGCATGCGTTCAACCCCGCTGGTGATACGCTCTGGACCCGTGATATAGGTGACACCTTGTTTGAACGCAACGTTTACTGCATGGATCTCGCGATGAACGGAGATCTACTTATTGGAGGAGAACGCCATGTCACTACTGGAACAAGCGACGCTATGATCCAACGGCTTTCCAGCCAAGGTGCTCTGATCTGGGAACACGCGATCGATGAAGGCAAGGAAGAGAAACTGCTTGGTATCCATGCGTTGATGAACGGTCTTGTAGCAACCGGTTGGTCTTTCGATGATGGTGGTTGTAAAGTGCTCCTCCTAAGGCGAGACGAACAGGGTCAGTAGATCCATTGCACAACGATCAACGTTGGATCGTTGATCATTTGCTTGTCGGATACTATGATCATGGTATTGCCAAGTGCTTTGTTGAAATGGACTTTTACCGTCACGTTAAACGAACAAAGCCATGACCATAGGTAAGAAATATGCCAAGCGCACCAAGGATACCAAAGCAGAACGCATTATCGATGAACGCACACGCAGCCTCTTGAATGCGATCCTTACAACACCCAAGGGAAACGCTTTAAGTGCCTACCTAAGAACAAGATCGAGATCCTGAAAAAAGCAGTCTGACAAGGATCAGCTAAAACAACACCTTGGCTCAAGGCAGTTGCTCCAACTTGACCGATGTTGGTACAATACCGCCAATGTTCAAAAGGATCAGATCTCGATCATTATTACTGCCCGTGTAACGGACACTACCGTTCATGTTGACATCCTCCCGATAATAGCCAGATACGGTGCTGGTAGGAATAACCCCGCCGATAGCGGAAAGGATCAGATCCCTATCATTCAAACTCCCAGTATACATTACCCGGTTATCGCTGTTCACATTGCCGCACCACAGTCCGCGCTTTCCGTTGGTAAAGATCTTTTGCGGGTCCGTACCATATGTGGCTTGCGAAGTAGAGGTCATATCGATCACAGCCAGCGCATTGTTCAAAGAGACGGAAGCACCTGTCATTACACTCAAATGATTCCTATGCCTGACTGCTACGTAATAGTTGTTGGGCGTCACATTAAAGATCAAACGGGTATATCCATCTGTGCCGACCACATCTCCGTCGCGCTGTAACAATGCCGTTCGTGTGCTTAAAATGACCGAAGGATCTGCTGCACTTCTCAGTTCGACAAGCACCCAATCCACAACAGCATTTATTCCTGTAACAGCCAATGTTGCAGGGGAAACCGTGTTCCCACTACCCCCGTTCATTTGATATCCAAGCGCGGTATATGGCTCAAGCGCTGGAATGGATCCAGCGGAGCGCAGATCATCCTTCATCAGACCTGTATTTCCGTCGTACGGTCCTTGTAGCACCATCCGTACACGTACGCTAGGACCACAATCCTGATACCGCACTAAAGCACTTCCTGGCACAACTGCCCGCGTAGAGTTGCTCGGTGTTTGCCAATGCAATGCCATATGATCTCCTCCACCACCCTCTTTTTGCAGCATCTCCACATAGTAGTATCTACCCGCTACAAGCTGGATCGGTGTGCTGGTCTGGGAAGCGTATTTCGTATATTCCGTTTCACCGGTATAGCCAAGAATTGAACATATGGTTTGCTTGAATTGTGGATCTGCATTCGGGCTCAGGTAAACCACTGACTGGTCATCACTTGTGCTTGTGAACGTATACATGCCCGATACGGGCGGCACGATATAACCACGCAGTCGAGTACCGAAATTGCTCTGGGTTGATGGTGATACCTTGAAACTCGTCGGATAGCTTACCGTCGTTGGATCTGCAGGATAATTCGGACTATTCACGAGATCACTGATGTTATTACCGGCAATATTCGCATAATACTCACGCATAATGCTTCCCGCAGCGCCAACGCATTGTGGTGGTAGGGATGAGATAACACTAATGACTTTGGTCGCTTGTCCGGTCAAACCATCATCATCCGTAACCGTAAGGGTTACAACGTAGTCTCCTTCCTCAGTGAAGGTCTTCGTCGGCGCATCGGATGTCGAAAACGTTCCGTCACCAAAAGCCCAAGAATAGCCTACTATCGTCCCAGGATCAAAGGACATTGTCCCATCCAATTGCACCTGCAGAGGCCCAGGACCAAAGCTGGTTGAGGCAGAGATCATTGCAGTAGGTGCGATCGCATAACAGCGCGGTTGAATCTGTCTGGTCTGTGTTGTAGCAAGACCACCCGCATCGGTAACAGTAAGACTTACCTCGTAATAGAACGTTTCCACCTGCCCGCAACCCACACCGGAGATCAATGTAGAGGAAACGATCGCTGGATCCGTAGGTTCCACGTGATCATGCGTATTGTGATGCAGCGTTGTGACCCAGCCATATGTCAATTGAGCAGGTCCATGTTCTGTATCTGAAACATCTGCCTCTAGTGTCCAGGTCGAATCAATACCAACCGGATAGAACGCATTCACAGGTATGCTTGTAATGTTCACTGTCGGCGGCGTATTGTTCACGGATACGATCAATTGAACACTTGTACTTTGGTTAATATTATCAGTAACTGTCAGCGTAACGGTCCTAGTGGTCACAACCCCAGCAGGTGATGTAAAGACGTGAGAAGGATCCGCAGCGCTACTTGTCTGGCCATCACCGAAGTTCCAGAGGTACGTTAGAACACCATTCTCTGGATCACTACTACCACTGCCGTTGAATTGAACGGTAAGCGGACCTGGACCATAGGAGATGTTCTGTGTGGCGACAGCAACTGGTGGCAGATTTACCGCTAACGTGTAACAGATCCTGCGTAATTCGTTCTGATCGTACTTGATGTACCAAACACAACCATCCGTACCGGCACCGATCCAGGTTATGCCCCCAAGTCCGGATGCAAAGTTGTGAACGCTTAGCAATTCATCATTCTCATCGAACATGAACCGACGGATCCAGCCTCCAGGAAAATCGCCATGGAACGTGCTGTTCTGATACCCCGTTGGCATATTCAGGCCAGACATGAAAGGTCCTGCCAGTGCAGCATTACCACCAAATCTTGGGCCTGGCACAGGACTTTGAGGATCATCCAGATCATACGCTACGGATGTGTTACCGACGTAACCCGGAACACGGGATCGATCGCCATGTATCCAATCAACCGCTGGCCGTGAATGAAAATAATGCGGCACGGTAGCAGGGATCTGCAAGGCAGGATTGCACGGGTCCGGATGACCACCTACGTGTTGTTGCGTCGCTTGTTTTATCAGATCCTGAAATGAATAGAATTCCTCCGTACACGTTACACCATCGTAATTCGGGTTCGGTGCATCCAAATTGCGTGTTACCGCATCCGTATAAGGCACATTCGCATCAATTCCTTCGAATAACGGCCATCCGAAATTCATTCCGGGCTCATTGCACACATTCAGGTCCTCCCAGGTATACCAACCAACATCACCTATGTACAATGTACCAGGATCCCCATCGGCAGGGTCGGTACTTCCGCTGTTCGGCTTAATTGTCATTCTGTAAGGATTGCGGAGACCCAGTGCCCATACTCGGGATTGTGCTGCACGTGGCTGGCCGGGCAAATACCAGGGATTGCTTGGTACGCCATCACCGGTATTCGGGTCCAGGCGCAAGACCTTACCATTAAGAGATGTAACCATCTGCGCACGCATTGCGCCAACGTTCTCCTGTGGACGTAGGATCGAATCCACCAGGCATTGAGCGTAGTAGGTGCCTTCGTCACTACCAACATCCACATTATTGTAACTGGCAGCATCACCGACCGTGGCGATCAAAGTGCCATCACTTCCAAAAACCAACGAGCCGGTACTATGCGATTCGTGCGTTAGCGCAATTCCGGTCTTGCGCGTTTCGCCAACGAGAACTAAACGACTATTGTAGTTGACCGTGTTGAACGTAGGACCGGTAGCCGTATACCGCGTGATCCGCATGATCGAAGCAGCATAGTACTCATTGGTTGCAGCATTATAGGCTGGTGTACCAAAATTCATCAAGTGATGGCGGTCCACCAAGTACATCAAATAAATGTGACCGTTTGTGAGGAAATCAGGATCCAGAACAAAACCCAAACATCCATGATCACGCCAATTTCCTACTTCCTCACTAATGTCGATCAATGGTGTTGCCAATCGTACGCCGTTCTGCACTATCCAGACTTTCCCGCTCTTCTCCCACAGATACAAGCGACCATTCGCATCGAAGGTAGCGCCGACCGGCTGGTTCCAGCTACCCATTACAAGAACATCACTGAAGTTCGGTTCAAGTGTCTGAGCTCGGCTTGTGAAGTTCAATGCAAAGAATGCGCTCAAAACCAATAATGCGCATTTCAAACCAATGGATGAACTTATCTTTTTTGGACGGGAGGATCCGATGAACATGACACTTTCTTCGATAGATGGATCAAGAGCAACGACGAATGTAGCCATTCCATAATACAGAGTCAAATTCGACTTTTGCACTACTACCTTCGGTGCCCCAATGAAAAAGCATCTTACGATAATTGTAACAGGAAAGGTTCAAGGTGTTGGTTTCAGACGCTCTGCGATGTCGCAAGCTGCGACAATGAAAGTCAACGGTACCGTGAGGAATACCTCAGGAGGTGCAGTAGTAATGGAGGTTGAGGGAACAGAAAAAGCTCTGGATCGCTTCGTGGAATGGTGTAGGAATGGTCCTGTAATGGCGAAGGTGGATAACGTACAAGTGACGGATGGCGTGATAATAGGCCATACAGGCTTTAATGTTACGGAATGAGCGCTTGAGACTTTTCGTTGGTACTGCGTTACCAGCGGAGCTAGCACATGATCTTCGCGAACGCATTTCCAATTTGTTACCTGATTCTTCCGACTGTCGAATAGCTCCGACTGAACAATTGCACGTTACAGCAATGTTCATTGGTAACCGGGATGCTACCCTACTCCCCTCGATACAGGAACGCATAGCTCGCGTTGCATCTATCACAGATCCTATCACCATTACACACGGAAGGATCGTTAGCATGCCAAAAAGAGGTCCCTATATGGCTTGGGTCCGTTTCCGGCCGAACAAAGCACTCACTTCATTGCATCATGCATTAGCGACTGCATTGGGGGCGCCGCCTTCCGTCTATGTGCCCTATTGGCCCCACATTACGCTGGTACGTTGCAAAGGAGCATTTGCGCTCACTTCATCAAACGAGGTGATCGTAGAACAATTCCATATTGATCATCTTACACTTTTCCGATCAGATCTTGGTCCAACAGGCTCACAACATAGCGTTATTGAACAATGGACATTAACTGAATAGATCCAACTGTCCATTAGCTGGGACCTTGAACAGGCTTCTATCATGAACCGGCATTGTATTGTCTCCAAAATAACGCTTACGCATTACATTGAAGACAGAACGAATGTTCTCAGATAATGGACCTTCTCCGCGCATGCGTCTACCCAACTTGCTATCGTTCATTCCACCACCATGCAATTCGGAGATCTGTGCGATCACTTTGGCTGCACGGTCCGGAAAGTGATGCTCCAACCAGTTTCGGAATACATCTTCTACCGGCCCATTGGTACGTACGACCGTATAACTCGCAGTGCGTGCGCCAGCATCAGCAGCAGACCGCAACAGATCCGGTACCTCGTGATCGTTCATGGCCGGAATGATAGGTGCTAGCATGGCGAGCACAGGAACGCCAGCTTTGCTTAGTGTTTCGATCGTCCGTAAACGCATACTTATTGTGCTTGTCCGGGGTTCAAGCACACGACGTAAT
>JAGNUG010000178.1 GCA_017987115.1 Flavobacteriales bacterium
TCCATCACTTTTCTTAGCGAAGTACATTGCGCAACTCGGTAGGATCAAGTACCTACCCCAAAAGTTGATCAAACACCAGTGTTGATAGCCAAACTAAACCTTTGCTATTTTTGAGATAACTTCTAGTCATCTGTTCATTGTTTAGTGTTAGCCAACGTTTCGTGTGTGGTGCATATCCATAGGGGTATGCACTATACGCATAGTTTCAGGGCGTTTCAAGGGTTCGATTCGTTATTCCATTCAAAGGATTTGATGTGCTCAATTCCATAGAGTTTCATTCCTAACGTCCAAACACCAATAGTTCTATATAGGTCTATACAATTCACTGTTGCTGGTTATTTACTGATGCCAAGCTAAACCAAAATTTCATTCAACTCTAAATTTCAATGCCCAGCAACGAACCGGATAACAGCTCGAATGGTCCGGTTACTTCAGCAATGCGCCCGCGTCAAGTAGTATGATCATTCGTTCTTTCGCGTATGTGATGAATCGTGGAACAAGACCCATTAGGTTCTTGGGTACACATTTTCCAAGATTTCTGGGGCTGTTACCTTTGCCCCCTTCGAAGAATTCATGCTCAATCCGATTTTCCCGATAGCAGCTTTGATGATCCTCAGCGGCTGCACCTCTGAAACGGCCACCACTGCTGATGGTGGTGATAACGCAAAACTTATTTACGTTATGGATACCCATAGTAACGCAAGGCCGAACGATGCTGTGATAACCCATTTGGATCTTGCGATCTCAGTTGATATGGAAGGCCAGTCCATCAGTGGAACGGCCTCTTACGCTATAGGATCACCGCATGGAGATAAGATCATTTTCGACACAGAAGACCTCGTCATCCAGTCCGTAACGTTGGCGGATGGTAGTAAAGCGGAATATTCGCTTGGCGATAGTACCATGCTTGGAAGAGCATTGACCATAGAATTGCCCGAACAAGTTGATCAGGTAACCATCGCCTACCATACAACGAAGCACGCCAAAGCATTGCAATGGTTGGAGCCGAATCAAACTGCGGATAAGAAATTCCCGTTCCTATTTACACAAGGGCAAGCAGCGCTGACCAGATCTTGGATCCCGGTACAGGACAGCCCCGGTATCCGGTTCACTTATGATGCCAAGGTGAGTGTTCCTGAAGAGCTCATGGCCGTAATGTCCGCGACCAATTCGCAGGAACGGAACGTGGATGGTACGTATGTCTTCAAGATGGATAAGCCGATCCCTGCATATCTAATGGCATTGGCTGTCGGAGACATTGTGTTCAAGCCCATAGGAGAGCGAACCGGAGTGTATGCTGAACGGAGTGTGATCGATAAAGCCGCTTACGAGTTCTCTGAAATGGAGAATATGTTGGAGACCGCAGAAGGATTGTATGGCCCGTATCGATGGGGTAGATATGATGTGATCGTATTGCCTCCGAGTTTCCCTTTTGGTGGAATGGAGAACCCGATGTTGACCTTTGCAACGCCAACGATCCTTGCTGGAGATCGTTCACTTACCTCTTTGATCGCGCACGAACTGGCCCATAGCTGGAGCGGTAACTTGGTGACCAACGCCACGTGGGATGATTTCTGGTTGAACGAGGGGTTTACCGTTTATTTCGAGAACCGGATCACTGAAGCCATTTTCGGCAAGGATTTCGCCAATATGAACGCGATGATCGGAAGGCAGGACCTGACCGCAGAACTGGAACACATCGCCCAAGGACCTCATCCTGAGGATAGCCACCTGCGTTTGCATTTGGAAGGTCGTGATCCTGATGATGGTATGACGGACGTTGCATATGAAAAGGGCTTCGCTTTCCTGCTCTTATTGGAAGAGAAGGTTGGTCGCGAAAAATTCGATGCATTCCTGCGTAATTATTTCGATACATATGCTTTTCAGAGTATGACCACTGATCGTTTTGTCGGGCATTTGAAAAAGGATCTCCTTGAACCCACGAATACATCCATCGACCTGACCGCGTGGATCGATGGTCCGGGTCTACCTGCGGATGCACCGGTTCCGTTCTCTGACCGCTTTGTGAAAGTGGAGGAACAGACGGCTAAATGGAAAGGTGGTATACCTGCCGCTCGGTTGGAAACCAAGGAATGGAGCGCGTTCGAATGGATCCATTTCGTTCGTCACTTGCCAAAACAAATGTCCAAGGCCCAAATGGATGACCTGGATAATGCATTCCATTTTACGCAAAGCGGGAATGCCGAAATATTGGCAGCCTGGTTGGAACAATGTATCCGGAATGATCACGAAGCAGCGTATGCAACATTGGATCGGTTCTTGAACGAAGTTGGTCGTAGAAAATTCCTTACTCCGTTGTATACGGCAATGCTTTCCACTGAAAAGGGAAAGCTAATGGCCCAGGTCATCTATGCGAAAGCCAGGGATAATTACCATTCTGTTGCCGTGCATACAATGGATGACCTTTTGAATTGGAGAAGTGTTAAACCTACCGCGACGTTCTGATCTTGGCTTCGTAACAAGCTATTGAACTAGCAGCAAAAGAGAAAAGCCTCCCGGATCGGGAGGCTTTTCAAATTCAAAGTCCTGTATGAGGATCAATGTGCGATCACGATCCGCTGTGTATCGGCGGTCTGGTTGCCGGCATTCAGCTTAAGGAAGTATTGACCATCCGATAAATTACTCAGATCAAGTGTTCGTGTGATCGAGCCATTGCGACCGTTGAATGAATGGGTTGCGACCAACTGACCGAGTACATCAACAACTTCTACTGTTACGTTACTACTAGAGCGTGATGAAACGTTCAAGGTAATAATACCTTGGCTTGGTATTGGGTAGATCTCCGTGAAACTCGCCACATCATTCTCGTCAATGCCAACTGCGCAAGCCTGAGGAGTAATGTTGCTGTTCGCGGGAAATGCGCTCACGAATGTTTGCATGTTCGAAATCGGGTAGATATCCTGATTGATCATGGTTTTTGATGGCGAGATCAAAGCGTATGTGGGAAAGGCATTTACTCCAAATGTGGATGTAAGACCATCGCCACCTCCAGATCCGACTGTCGGTGAGTGTGCATAACCCGGCGCAAAATCCTCATGAAAACTTCCGGCTAACACGTCAGTGTCATCCCCATTATTGATCGAAATGCATACCAGATCGCCTCCATTGCAGCCGTAAGTTTGATAAAGCTCACTGTAGTAAGGAGCATAAACTTGACACCAACCACAATTGTAGAAGAAGAAATCAAGTAGTACATACTTACCCGCCGCAGCATATGCATTCAAGTTATGTTCTTGACCGTCGATATCGGTTACAGTAAAGTCGGCCACAGTTGATCCGTTGGGGTAATTGTTCGTTTGCGCAGTGGCAAGGCAGGGTAGGGCAGCAATGGATAATGCGAGTAGTGCTTTTTTCATGATATACTGGTTTGATTCGCAACCAAGATAATTGTTCGTTGCGCGAACGGTATACAGAAGATCGCAGAACCTTATGATCCTAGCGGACCAGGCATCGTTTCAACAACACTGTTTCCAGTTCGTGCGCTCCGTCGAAACTCAGACATTCATGGGCAATGCCTGCTGTTGCAAATAACGCAACGGAACGGTCTGCTACAGCCTTAGGTACAACAAGGTCTTTAGTTCCGTATATGACAGAAATGGTTGTGTTAGAGAATTTATCCCGCAACGTTGTTCTGTCAAGCTCCATTGGCAATGATCCGCTCCATAGCACCAACCGGTCAATTTTAGTTTTTCCAAGCATGGTCCACCGGCAAGCAGTTGCAACACCTTGGGAATAACCAAGAACTCCAATTCCCGTTCCATTCGGTACTTGATCCGATAGCTCGGCTGCTAGGAGGTCGAGGTATTCCACGTGGTCCTGGATCTCGTGTTCGCGATCCTCGCGTGTCATCCAAGTGGCTCCAACACGCTTGTGATCCGTATCCACATAGAAGCGGGATAATCCTTCCGGTGCAACGATCAAAAGGTCTTTTTCAAGTCCTTCGAATTTATGCAGGAAGTAGCGAGCCAACTGTCCATAACCGTGCATCACGATCCATAGACGTTTCGCCGTTGCAGCATCTCCTAGCACATGGTATCGCGCTGTACGAGGAACGCGAATGAAGCGTTCTTCCATGATCAGTATGCGAGCAATTCCTCCAGTACGGTAGCCACTTTATCAGCATTCGGGATCATTGCTTCCTCCAATGTGCTGTTCAGCGGTATTGCAGGCATATCGATAGAACCGTATGTGCGGACCGGTGCATCCAGTTGTTCGAAACAGGTATCGCTGATGCGACCGGCCAATGCTTGAGCGAATGAATTGTTCAGTGTCTCCTCGGTCAGGACCAAACACCTACCGTGCGCGTTTACCGCATTTACTACGGTCTCCTCATCCAATGGAACAAGTGTACGGAGATCAATGATGGTAACGCGACCGGGGAATTTCTTTGCTGCGGCTTTGGCCCAATAGACACCCATTCCATAGGTGATCACTACGGCCGCTTCTCCTTTTTCTTTCAATTTGGCATCAGCCTCTTGCACAATGCGTGCTTTGCCGAACGGGATCACGTAATCTGCTGAAGGTTCTATTGTCTTTGCATCCTCCGTGCCTTTGATCTTGCTCCAGTACAAGCCTTTGTGCTCGAGCATCACTACTGGATTCGGGTCGTGGTATGCGGCCTTCATCAACCCTTTCAGATCAGCGCCGGTACTGGGG
>JAGNUG010000006.1 GCA_017987115.1 Flavobacteriales bacterium
CGGTGTCGCCGATATGGGCTTCATCCTTCTCGTCATGGGCCATGAATTTGCTGGAGAGCTTTACGAACTTTCCGTATTTCTTGTGCATTACACGACGTTCCACCTTGACGGTAATGCTCTTGGTCATCTTGTCACTGGTGACAATGCCGACGCGCTCTTTGCGTAGGTTGCGGTCCACCGCTGCGGTTACTGTTTCAGTGGTACTCATTTGGCTGCTGTATTAGCGAGTTCGCGTTTGCGTAGTTCAGTGAGTATACGCGCCACTTCTTTGCGTTCGGCGCGCATCTGCATTGGATTCTCGATCGGGCTCACCGTGTGGCTGAAGCGAAGCTTCGTCAACGAAGAGCGTGTCTCTTGGAGCTTATCGGTAAGTTCCACCACCGTGAGGTCCTTGTATTCGGTTCCTTTCTGTTTCATTGCTCGCTTAATTGCCGTCGTAATCGTCACGGGTCACGAACTTGGTCGGGATCGGCAACTTCTGAGCTGCCAATCGCAACGCTTCTTTCGCTGTGGCCATTGGCACACCATCGATCTCGAAAATGATGCGACCTGCATGGCACACGGCCACCCAATGGTCCAACGATCCCTTACCCTTACCCATCCGCACCTCTGCAGGCTTGCTGGTTACCGGTTTATCAGGGAATACTTTGATCCAGACTTGACCTTCACGTTTCATGTAACGTGTTAGTGCAACACGGGCGCTTTCTATCTGGCGTCCGGTGAGCCAAACGCTCTCCATCCCCTTCAGACCGAACGACCCTAGGGCCACACGGTGTCCGCGCTGTGCTTGGCCTTTCATTCGGCCTTTGTGCATATTGCGACGTCTGCTACGTTTCGGTTGTAACATGGCTTTTAGCTTTTACGGGTGTTTGGTCCACGCCCACCTCCTGCAGGCCCACGACGGTCTCCTCCTCTACGATCTGCTCCTGGTCCTCCACGGCGGTCTCCTCCTGGGCGACGGCCTGGACGATCTCCGCCCATGCGCGGTCCGCTTGGACCTCCTTTTGCCTGTCCTTGGTTCGGGCTTAGGTCCTGTTTGCCATATACCTCTCCGCGCATGATCCAGCATTTGATGCCGATCCTGCCCATTTTGGTGTGCGCTTCAGTAATAGCAAAATCGATATCCGCACGTAATGTGTGCAATGGCACACGACCATCACGGTACTTCTCCGTACGCGCGATCTCCGCTCCGTTCAAACGGCCGCTTACTTGCAATTTGATGCCTTCGGCACCCATGCGCATACTACTTGCAACGGCCATTTTCATGGCACGACGGAAACTGATACGGCCTTCGAGCTGGCGTGCGATGCTATCGGCAACCAAATGCGCATCCAATTCCGGACGCTTGATCTCGAAAATATTGATCTGGACATCTTTGCCTGTAAGCTTCTTCAGCTCCTCACGCAATTTGTCAACTTCAGTACCACCTTTACCGATGATCACGCCCGGGCGTGCGGTATTGATCGTTACGGTGACCAACTTCAAGGTTCGCTCGATCACGATCTTACTCACGCTGGCTTTCTTAAGTCGCGCGATCAAGTACTTCCGGATCTGCTCGTCCTCGACCAGCTTGTCCGCATAATTCTTTCCGCCATACCAATTGCTGTCCCAGCCTTTGATAAAGCCAAGACGCTGTCCGGTCGGATGTGCTTTCTGTCCCATGTTCTCTTTTCTCGGCTCTTAGTTGGCGGTGGCTGCATCCACGATCAAACTCACGTGGTTGCTACGTTTCTTCATTCTATATGCACGGCCTTGTGGTGCTGGAAGCATACGCTTCAAACCACGGGCCTCGTTCACTTGTACGCTTTTCACGAACAGGTCGGCATCTTCTGCACGTGCACCTTCGTTCTTGGCTTGCCAGTTCGCAACTGCACTAAGCAGAAGTTTCTCCAGATCACGGCTGCTATGGCGTGTGCTGAAACGAAGGATACCCAACGCTTTTTCAACCTTTTCACCACGGATAAGATCAGCCACCTGACGCATGCGACGAGGGCTTGTGGGCACGTTGCGCAGTTGTGCTAGAGCCACGGTCTTCTTGGCTTCTTTGCGCGCATCGGCTGCTAATTTCTTTCTGGCTCCCATCTATCCTTAGTTCTTCTTGTTACCGGAGTGGCCGCGGTAGGTGCGCGTTGGAGCGAACTCGCCCAATTTGTGGCCTACCATATTCTCGGTCACGTAAACAGGTATGAATTTGTTCCCGTTGTGAACAGCGATCGTCAAACCCACGAAATCAGGGCTGATGGTGCTGGCACGTGACCAGGTCTTAATGACGTTCTTCTTGCCCGATGCTTGGGCGTCACCTACACGCTTATCAAGCTTGTAGTGAATGAACGGTGGTTTCTTGAGTGAACGGCTCATGTTCTATTCTGCCTTATTTGGCGTTGATGCGTTCAATGATGAACTTGTTCGACGTATTTTTTGGTGCGCGGGTTTTTTTGCCTTTGGCCAATAGACCTTTCCGGCTTCTTGGATGACCACCTGAAGCGCGACCTTCACCACCACCCATTGGGTGATCGACCGGGTTCATTGCTACTGGACGGGTGCGTGGACGACGACCCTGCCAACGTGTACGACCAGCTTTACCGCTTTTCTGCAACATATGCTCGCTGTTGCCGACCGTACCTACCGTTGCCAAACAAGTGGTGAGGATCATGCGAACTTCGCCACTTGGCATCTTCAGGGTCGCGTATTTTCCTTCACGAGCACTGAGCTGTGCAAACGTACCGGCACTACGTGCGATGGTTCCGCCTTGACCTGGCTTCAGTTCAATGTTATGCACGATGGTACCCAATGGGATCTCACCAAGAGGAAGACAATTGCCCACCTCAGGAGGAACGCCGGTGCCGCTCAACAATTCCTGCCCGACCTTCAATCCGTTCGGAGCAAGGATGTATCGCTTTTCACCATCGGCATAGAACAATAATGCGATACGTGCTGTGCGATTCGGATCGTACTCGATCGTTTTTACCACAGCCGGAATACCGTGCTTGTTGCGCTTCATATCGATGTCGCGATAGCGCTGCTTATGACCACCGCCAATATAGCGCATGGTCATTTTACCTTGGTTGTTACGGCCACCACTCTTGTGGATACCGCTGGTCAACGATTTCTCCGGGACCCGTGTTGTGACACCTTCGAAATCGGTGATCACTTTATGACGAGTGCCGGGGGTGACCGGATTGAGTTTGCGTATGCCCATGACTTAGATGCTGCTATAGAGGTCGATGGTCTCCCCGATTTTTACCGTTACGATCGCTTTCTTCCAGCTTTGCGTACGGCCTTTGAGGATCAGGCTCTTGGTGTAACGGGTGCGGTCCTTTCCGGCGCAGATCATGGTGCGTACACCCGTCACGGTGACGTTGTACTCCTTCTCTACAGCTTGTTTGATCTGCACTTTATTGCTTGTCTTAGCGACCACGAATCCATAACGGTTCTCGTTCTCGCCTTGCGCCGTCATCTTTTCAGTGACGATAGGTCGTATGATGATCTGGCTCATTTTCTTACTTGGTGAGCGTTGCTTCCAACGGTCCGATCGCATCTTTCACGATCAACAATCCGGTGGCGTTCATAATATCGTACGTGTTCAATTCGCTGGCAACAACAACGCGAGTGCGCTGAATGTTGCGGGAGCTCAGGATGATATTGTCATCTTTTGATGGCACTACCAACAAACTCTTGCGACCACTGAGTTCGAAAGCTTTCAAGAAAGCAACGTATTCGCTGGTCTTCGGTGCAGACATCGACATCGCATCAACCACACGGATAGCTCCGTCCTTGGCCTTGTGCGTAAGGGCACTGCGACGTGCAAGGTCCTTCACCTTCTTGTTCAGTTTGAAATGGTAGTCGCGCGGCTTAGGGCCGAATACACGAGCTCCTCCTTTGAAGAGTGGGCTCTTGATGGACCCTTTACGGGATCCACCTGTACTTTTCTGGCGATGCAGCTTCTTCGTACTGCCGCTCATTTCGCTTTTCTCCAACGTCTTGGCCGTGCCTTGACGTTTGTTCGCCAAGTGCTGTTTCACGTCCAACCAAATGGCATGGTCGTTCGGCTCGATCGCGAAAACCGCGTCGTTCAGCTTGGCTTTTTTGCCGGTGGACTTACCGTCCTTGGTGTGTATATCCAGTTCCATCTTACTTCCAGATGATAACGACGCTGCCTTTGGCTCCAGGAACGGTGCCTTTCAACAGGATCAAATTCTTTTCAGCATCGATCTTCAGAACACGAAGATTCTCAGTGGTTACTTTATTGCCACCCATACGACCTGCCATACGCATTCCTTTGAATACACGGCTAGGGTATGAGGATCCGCCCAATGAACCTGGAGCTCGACTACGATCGTGCTGACCGTGAGTTGCTTCTCCTACTCCGCTGAATCCGTGGCGCTTCACAACACCTTGGAATCCTTTTCCTTTACTATTGGCAGTTACGGTGACGAAACCTCCTTCGAAGAAAAGGTCAACGCCCACCTTATCACCTAGTTTCAGGTCACGTGGGAATTCTTTGAACTCGTGGGTCTTCTTCTTTGGCGTGGTGCCAGCTTTCTTGAAGTGGCCCATAGCAGCAGCGGTGGTATTCTTTTCGCGCGCCTCACCATATGCAAGCTGAACAGCTTCGTAGCCATCCTTCTCCAAGGTCTTCACGTGGCTCACCACATTGGGTGTAGCCTCGATCACGGTACACGCTACCATCGACCCGTCCGCATCGAACAGGCTGGTCATGCCGATCTTTTTTCCGATCAATCCGCTCATTGTTCTTCTTTCTTAGTGCGTTGTTAGAAGCTTATCCAGTTTCTATCAGACCTTGATCTCCACATCTACGCCACTGGGGAGTTCCAGTTTCATGAGGGCATCGATCGTCTTAGAGGACGAGCTATAGATGTCCATCATGCGCTTATAACTGCACAATTGGAACTGCTCACGTGCTGTCTTATTCACGTGTGGTGAGCGGAGCACTGTAAAAATGCGCTTGTGCGTAGGTAGTGGAATTGGTCCACTAACCACAGCGCCAGTGGTCTTTACCGTCTTAACGATCTTCTCGGCGCTCTTGTCGACGAGGTTGTGATCGTAAGATCGCAGCTTGATCCGGATCTTCTGGGTCATCGCGTTCGGGTCAATTTGTTATTAGGCTGAAACTTTACCACGCACTTTGGCCAAAACGGCTTCCGTTACGTTATTCGGTGCTGGGTCGTAATGGCTGAACTCCATAGTGCTACTTGCGCGGCCGCTGGACATGGTCCGTAGGCTGGTTACGTAACCGAACATTTCGCTCAAAGGCACTGTACCCTTAATTGCTTTTGCTCCGGAACGGTCCTCCATTCCTTGAATGGTACCGCGGCGACGGTTCAGGTCACCAACAATATCACCCATATTCTCTTCAGGTGTGATCACTTCGATCTTCATGATCGGCTCCATCAATACCGGTTTGCAACGAGGCACTGCGGTACGGAAAGCGCTTTTCGCACAGATCTCAAAGCTCAATGCATCAGAATCCACATTGTGGAACGATCCATCGTACAAGGTCACTTTCATGGACTCCATCGGATAACCTGCAAGCACGCCGTTCTTCAACGATGCTTCAAAGCCCTTCTGAACAGGTCCAACGAATTCCTTCGGAATTGAACCGCCTTTGATCTCGTCGATGAACTCCAATCCAGCCTTCAATGGGTCGGTCTGTGGCTCAATGCGCACGTGTATATCAGCAAACTTACCACGACCACCGGTCTGTTTCTTATACAGCTCACGGTGCTCGATCGTACCGGTGATGGCCTCTTTGTATTTCACCTGAGGCGCGCCTTGGTTACACTCTACCTTGAATTCACGCTTCATACGATCCACTAGGATCTCCAAATGCAATTCGCCCATTCCGCTGATCACGGTCTGGCCAGTATCCTCGTCGGTGTGAACTTTGAACGTTGGATCCTCCTCGGCCAATTTGCCCAAGGCAGTTCCCATCTTATCCAGATCCGCTTGGGTCTTCGGTTCAATAGCAATACCAATAACGGGCTCCGGGAAGCTCATGCTCTCCAGAATGATCGGATGTGCTTCTGCACAAAGTGTATCTCCAGTGCGGATGTCCTTGAAACCAACCGCGGCACCAATATCGCCCGCCTCAATACGCTCCACAGGATTCTGCTTGTTGGAGTGCATCTGGAAAATGCGGCTGATACGCTCCTTCTTATCACTACGTGTGTTCAACACGTAACTACCAGCGTCCAAAAATCCGCTATATGCACGGAAGAACGCCAGACGACCTACGAAAGGGTCAGTTGCTATCTTGAATGCCAATGCGGAGAACGGTTCATCCGGATCAGGGTGACGCTCGATCTCGGCATCCGTACGTGGATCGATACCAGTTACTGACTCAATATCCATAGGGCTAGGCAAATAAGCCATGACCGCATCGAGCATGGTCTGTACCCCTTTGTTCTTGAATGCGCTACCACATAGGATAGGCGTAATGCTCATATTGATGGCGCTGATCCGGATCGCGTTCATGATCTCTGCCTCAGTAAGGCTATCGGGATCATTGAAATACTTCTCCATCAAGGAATCATCACTTTCTGCAACAGCCTCTATCAGTTTACCGCGCCATTCCTTGACCGTATCCACTAGATCGTCCGGAATAGGCACTTCGGTCCAAGTCATACCTTGGTCCGCTTCATTCCAGACCATTCCACGGTTGTTGATCAAGTCAACTACACCTAAGAAATCCGCTTCAGCTCCAATTGGCACTTGCAATGGAACAGGGTTAGCTCCTAAACGCTCGCGGATCTGGGCTACTACATTGAAGAAATCAGCACCGCTACGATCCATCTTGTTGACGAAACCGATACGCGGAACCTTATACTTATTTGCTTGACGCCAAACGGTCTCACTCTGTGGCTCTACTCCGCCAACAGCGCAGAACAACGCAACGGCACCGTCCAATACGCGTAAACTACGCTCCACTTCAACAGTGAAATCCACGTGACCTGGCGTATCGATCAAGTTGATCTTGTACTTATCACCACGGTAATCCCAACTGGTCGTAGTAGCGGCAGAAGTGATCGTGATACCACGCTCCTGCTCCTGAGCCATCCAATCCATAGTGGCTGCACCATCATGTACTTCACCGATCTTGTGAACAAGACCCGTGTAATACAGGATGCGCTCGGAAGTTGTGGTCTTCCCAGCATCGATGTGCGCCATGATGCCGATGTTGCGCGTGAATTTGAGGTCCCTTTTGGCCATTTTATCTTACTCTACGGTCGTTATCAGAAGCGGAAGTGGCTGAACGCCTTGTTCGCCTCGGCCATTTTATGGATCTCTTCCTTCTTCTTAAATGCTGCACCTTCTTCTTTCGAAGCGGCCAAGATCTCATTTGCGAGTTTCATTGGCATGCTGCGTTCATTGCGGTTGCGGGCGTACCCGATCAACCATTTCATCGCCAAGCTCTTCTTGCGGTCTTCGCGAACAGCTTGTGGTATCTGGAAGTTGGCTCCACCAACACGGCGGCTTCGCACTTCCACTTGCGGAGTAACATTGACAATGGCCTTACGGAATATCTCCAAGCCATCTTCGCCGCTTTTCTCTGCTACGATATCGATTGCGGCATAGAAGATGTCCAAAGACTTGCTCTTCTTACCGTCGTACATCAAATTATTCACGAACCGGGTTACCTGCACGTCTCCGAACTTCGGGTCAGGCAAGGTGTTGTGTTTGATCGTCTTTTTACGCATAGCTGCTTACTCGTGACGGTTACTTCTTCTTTGCTGGTGCTGCACCGGCTTTCGGGCGCTTGGTGCCGTACTTGCTGCGACGCTGGTTACGCCCTTCTACACCTGATGTATCCAGTACACCGCGGACGATGTGGTACTTAACGCCCGGCAAGTCCTTTACACGACCACCGCGTACAAGTACAATACTGTGTTCTTGAAGGTTATGTCCTTCACCACCAATGTAGGCGATGACCTCGTAACCATTGACCAAACGCACCTTAGCTACCTTCCGAAGCGCTGAATTCGGCTTCTTTGGAGTGGTGGTGTATACCTTGGTACATACGCCACGACGTTGTGGGCAAGAAGTCAATGCGATCGACTTGCTTTTGGTCTTAGGCGTTTGGCGACCCTTTCGGATGAGCTGTTGAATAGTTGGCATGAGCTCCTTTTCGTCTTGACTTTCAGGTGTTTTCGCTCTACAGTGGGCGAAATCGGGCTGCAAATGTAACTGAATTGGCTTTTCCACGAAGATGTGTTGAAGGAAAATTTACTGCAATGATCCGGGTTCTGGATCGAAAATGACCCTGACCAGCTATTATTCTTTACCGTAAAGTCCTGTGATCGTAGGATCTCATCGACTCCAATCCAAAACGTACCAGATCCACGAATCGTCTTCGAATTCTTTCATCTTATCACAAATAGCTGCCTGCGTATTACCTTTGTTAATATCATTTGATACTAATCCATGGATATTGGCAGTGTAACTTACTACTCGATCAGTCCCAGAATGCTGAACCTGTTAGCGACAATACATCAACGTTTGGGGGAAGTGCATGCCCGGCACTTGCACAAGCCGCATCCCGGGCTTGAAAAAGCATACCATATAAGCAGTGTCCACAGCACGCTGGCTCTGGAAGGAAGCACATTGGATGCATTACCGGTTGCAGAACTGGTGGACAAGCCTGCTACAGCAAAGGCCGGCTCTGCTGACCTTGAAGCGGTAAACACCCACCGTGCGTACGAATTGTTGCCCGCATTGGACCCATTTGTGGCACAGGACCTACGCCAAGCACACAGTGTTCTGATGCATGGGCTGGCAATTGATGCTGGCCATTTTCGCACGGGTGCAATGGATGTGCTCTATGGCGACCCTGAACCGTTGCGTGTCGCAAGTGCACATGATATCCCTGTCAACGTACAGGAACTCCTACGCAGCGCGGAAGACGATGATTTTCCATCTTTAATAACCAGTTGTGTGCTGCACTTCGGGTTGGTCTATCTGCGTCCGTTCACTGCAGGGAATGGGCGACTTGCTCGACTTTGGCAGAAACGGATGTTGATGCAGCACTGGCCGGTTTTTGGCTATTTACCGATCGAAGCATTCATATTAAATGCCCAACCCGCCTATTACGCCGCAATGGAATACGCGGATCGCAGAGGCGATTGCGGAGAGTTCATTGTCTACCTGCTGGAACGTATTGATGAAGCGTTGGCTGAATTGCTTAACACACCCGATCCAGTGAGAACTCCATTGGACCGGATGGAACTCTTCCTCCAGAACGGACCATTGCGCGGTAGTACGGAACGATCTTTCCGCCGTAAGGACTACTTGATCTTTTACCCGGAACTGAGCACGGCCACAGCCAGTAGGGATCTACAGGAATCCGTCGCGACCGATCGGATCCTCATAGCGGGAACAAGGAGAACCGCGGTTTATAGAGCAAAAAAAAATCTGACGTTTCTGTGATATCATTCCCGTAGCGAACTTTGACACATGAAGTACTCAACTCTCTTCGTTCTTTTGTTTTCACTCGGGTTATTTGCCCAAACGAACTATACCAGCTACTTTACCGGAAATTCCATTGACATTGTAACGCAACCGATGGGTGGCATGTGCATGATGGGTGGTGCCACCGAAGATGATAATGCGATGATCTGGTTCCTACAGCAAGCAAATGGTGGCGATATTCTTGTATTGCGTGCAAGTGGTAGCGATGGATACAATGATTATTTGTATTCAGATCTTGGTGTGCCAGTGAATTCAGTGGAAACCATTGTTTTCTCGAATGCTTCTGCAAGCTCAGAATCCTATGTTCATGAACGGATCCGACAAGCAGAGGCCATTTGGTTCGCTGGTGGCGATCAATGGGACTATATCTCATATTGGCAGAACACTCCTGTTGATAGTTTGATCAATATCGCCTTGGACCAACGCAACATCGTTATTGGTGGCACTAGCGCAGGCATGGCCATTCTTGGTGGACATCGCTTTACCGCACAGAACGGAACGGTTACATCGGATGCAGCATTAAGTGATCCTTACAACACGGATGTGCAGATCGGTTCGGATGCATTTCTGGACTTGCCAATTATGAGCGATGTTATTACTGACAGCCATTACGATGATCCCGACCGTAAAGGCAGGCATTTTACGTTCTTGGCGCGCATTCTGACAGACCAAGGCGTTGAAGCAAAGGGCATAGCCTGTAATGAATACACCGCAGTTTGTGTTGGCGAAGACGGAATCGCACATGTGTATGGTGGCTATCCAACGTACGATGAGTTCGCCTACTTTTTGCGTGTTGATTGTAATAACCCTACCGTTCCGCAGCAATGTGAACCGAGCATACCTTTGACATGGAACCTAAACGGTTTAGCGGTAAAAGCGTTCAAGGCTCCGGGTGTTCCAACAGGTGCGACCACTTTCGACCTTAATACTTGGCAAGAGGGTTCCGGTGGTTCGTGGGAGGATTGGACCGCAGTGAGCGGAATACTAAACACCACTCCCACAGCACCGATCAGTTGCGCCGTTGGATCATCAGAATTGGGAGATGATCATATCACCTTATATAACACGTATGCAGGTGTGGTACTTAAAGGTATTGATGACCGATCATATATTGAAATGACCGATGTTTCCGGTCGAAAGGTCCCCTTTACCTATCGCCTGCAAATGGATGAAACTCTTGTGACCTCGGACTCTGAAGGCCTGCTACTTGTAAGGGTACTCCATCATTCTCGATGGACAACTTGGAAGGTCTTACGGTAGATCGCACTGCGCGACTGCCCTCCATTATGAGAATTGCATAGCAACTAAGTTCAGGTCAATGGCTTAGCGATCCATCGGTTGAGAACTTAACCGGAACGCACTGCAACACGCTCTTACCTTTGCCACATTCCATGGATCATTTGAAAGGGCTGAACCCCGCCCAATTGGCGGCAGTAAATAATTCTGAAGGGCCCAATATGGTCATTGCCGGAGCGGGTAGCGGTAAGACCAAAGTGCTTACTGTCCGAATTGCACACCTGCTTACAAAGGGCGTGGACCCATTCCGCATATTGGCCCTGACCTTTACGAACAAGGCTGCCAAGGAGATGAAAGCGCGTATTGGGTCATTGGTCGGTGATGGCTTGGCCCGCAGTCTTTGGATGGGAACATTCCATAGTGTCTTCTCACGCGTACTGCGCGCTGAAGCTGAGAAGATAGGTTACTCCAAAGACTTCACGATCTACGATACTGACGATAGCCGCAGTTTGATCCGCGCCATTGTGAAGGACATGAAGTTGGATGACAAGTTGTACAAAGCCAATCAGGTCCATAGTCGGATCAGTATGGCAAAGAACAATTTGATGGGGCCTTTGGACTATATGAACAATGGCGAATTAATGGCAAGTGATGCTGCACACATGCGCCCATTGCTAGGTGAGATCTACAAAACATACGTGGACAGATGTTTCCGCGCGAGTGCAATGGATTTCGATGACCTTCTGTTCAATACGGCTAAACTTTTCAGGGACCACCCGGATGTGATGCTGAAGTACCAAAGCCGATTCAACTACATTCTAGTTGATGAGTATCAAGACACGAACCTTGTCCAATACAACATTGTTCGGACCTTGGCCGCACGGCACGAGAACCTCACCGTGGTGGGCGATGATAGCCAAAGCATCTACGCTTTCCGCGGAGCCAACATTCAGAACATTCTCAACTTTCGAAGTGATTATGCTGACCACAAACTGTTCAAACTGGAACAGAACTACCGCAGCACAAAAACCATTGTGGGTGCCGCGAACAGCGTGATCGAGAAGAACAAAGAACAGATCGAAAAAACGATATGGACAGATAACCTGCAAGGTGAAAAGATCAAAGTTCACCGATCCTTGAGTGACAATGAAGAAGGCCAGTTCGTAGCTCACACGATCTTCGAGACCAAGATGCAGCATCAGGTTCCGAACAAAGGCTTCGCGATACTATACCGCACCAACGCGCAAAGCAGAAGTATGGAGGAAGCTTTGCGGAAACTCAATGTTCCGTATCGGATCTATGGTGGCCTAAGTTTTTACCAACGGAAAGAGATAAAGGACCTGATCGCCTATTACCGCTTGGTTTGTAACCCGCGTGATGAGGAAGCACTGAAACGTGTGATCAATTACCCGACTCGCGGCATTGGGCAGACCACCATGGACCGCCTGATGGTGACGGCGAACGAATTGGAGATCCCGATCTGGGACCTGATCCTTGATCATCCGGATAAGGTCCAGGCACATGGTGGTACCAGAAAAGCGCTTGGTGACTTTGTAACGTTGATCCAAAGTTTCCAAACGATGATGGACACGCACAATGCACATTCGCTTGGAGAATACATTGCGCAAAAAAGCGGCTTATTGAAAGACCTGTTCACCGATAAAACACCTGAAGGTGTTAGCCGGTATGAGAACATACAAGAGCTCTTAAGCGGAATGAGGGCGTTCAGCGAAGGGCCTTTGGATGAAGCGGGAGAAACAGGCGTAGACCAGGCCGTCGAGCTCAGAACATTGAGTGACTTCTTGATCGACGTGGCTTTGCTTACCGATGCTGACAACACTGACCCGAACGACAATGACCGGGTAAGCTTGATGACGATACACGCAGCAAAAGGACTTGAATTCCCATATGTACACATCGTAGGGTTGGAAGAAGACCTCTTCCCTAACCTCATGGCCGTGCAGACACGTGCCGATCTGGAAGAAGAAAGACGGTTGTTCTATGTGGCCTTAACGCGTGCTGAAAAACAGGCCACCCTGAGTTATGCAATGAGCCGTTTCAAATGGGGCAACTTCACAAGCAGCGAACCGAGTCGCTTCATAGAAGAGATCGATCCTTCGTTCTTGGAAATGCCCGTGCAGAATGAACGTGGAGCTTTCGCTGGTGGTAATTACTCAAGGCCATCGGGCAATTCATGGGCGCGCGGCGGCCGGCCATTCGGTAAGGATGCTGAAGACCATGACTCCAAACCAATTTATGGTAGAGAACGTAAAGCGCCACCTATCAAGCCCTCGAGATCATCCACGGTCGAGCGTGCGTCGGTGAACGCATCGATGCCTGCGCCTGGAAAGTTGAAACGCATGTCTGCTTCAGGTAAAGTGTTGGAAGCAACGAAAACGCTTGGTGAAGCTGTACCGGACCTAAAAGAAGGTATGACCGTAGAACATGAGCGGTTCGGGAAAGGCAAAGTGCTGAAGATCGAAGGAATTTCTCCAGATGTGAAAGCCACGATCTTCTTTCCTACATCGGGTCAGAAAAACCTGTTGTTGCGCTTTGCTAAACTCAAAGTGTTATAGAAATGGATGTTGAACAAAATGCCTTCAAAACCTGGCATGGATAAGGTCTTGACGCCGGATTCGTGGATATTCTGATCAGGCTACACCATATCCGCCAGTTTCGTAGCTTTGGACCTTCCAACGACAAGGAATAGCTTGCACATTCAGCAAAGCCGTGTTCCACTAAGCACTATTCATGGTGCACAGCCAATTATGATCAGTACTCCTTTCGATTACAACACGCAACGTGCACGTTTGATCATTCCTGAATATGGCCGCCATGTGCAACGCATGGTTGAACATTGCATGGAGATCGAGGAACGGGACAAAAGGACACACTGCGCCAAGTCCATTATTCAAGTGATCGCCCGACTCAATCCACAATTGCGGAACAGCGACAATTTCGAACGCACGCTTTGGGACCACCTTTACGTTATGAGCGAATTCAAATTGGATGTGGACGGACCCTTTCCGAAGCCTACCGCTGAAGAATTGGAAAGCAAGCCCAAGCGTGTAGAGTATCCACAGACCAAGATCAGATACGGCCACTACGGCAAATTGGTGGAACGCATGGTGGAACAATGCGCCGCTATGGAAGAAGGTGAAACGCGGGCAGCATACACGGAACTGATCGCGAACCACATGAAGAAGCAGTTCCTGACATACAACCGCGATACTGTGCCCGATCCAGTTATCCTAAAGGATCTTGGTGAATTGAGTAAAGGAAAGCTGAAGTTGAAGGAGGATGTACAATTGATCGCCACAGCGGATATAATCCGGGCTCAACAGAATGGTCCGAAGAATGAGATTGAGACCACGCGCAAACGGCACTTCACCAAGAACAAAGGAAATAATTCCGGAGGCGGCAAAAAACGGAACCGTAATCGCAAGAAGCGCTATTAGGACCCATCGCACGTGCAGCCTTTGCCGGGTCAAAGATCTGAAGCTGGCTGGGCATTCAAACGCATTGACCAGCCCGGAGGATTAAGCGGTACTACCCTTTCGGATCCATTTCCTATTTGTGCAGCTTCGTACTTCCAATTGAGGTCTTCGAATTGCTTTCTGCCTAAAAAGGCACCAGTTTGGAAACCCATCCACCCAATTACAATACACCAGAACAACATTGTTTTAGGAACGCTCTTACTTGGTAACGACAATGCCGCCCAAACGATGAATAAAGCGGGCAAGTAAAAATTGCGCATTCCTACATTTATGGGTGAAAGTGAACAGAGGTCATGTCTATAACTGATCAATGTAACACCGAAGAATACACCGGACATGATCAATAGGATGAGTCCGAAAGGGTCTTCGATCCTACGCAGCTGCATGAACAGCCAGCGCAGTCCAACAAGCGCGATCGCACTGAGCACAAGTTGAAGAACAAAGGGTACTGAGGCCACATATATGCATATGATCGGATACCACAACTGGTTGAATAATACCTGCAACGCACCGAAGAACATAGAGCCTCCTTGGTTGGATCCATCCCGCTCAATGGAACCATGATCGACCAGCGAAAACGCGACAATTACAGCGAAGAGACCTACGGTTGCCAACGTGATCAAATTCGTCCAAGTGAACTTACTGTTACTCCATTTCATATAGGACCACAAGGCTAGAACAGGCAACCAGATCAACGCAAACGGGCCTGTGGCACACACGAAGCAAAGAATGATCACGTCCAGCGCAGCGCCCAATTTTCGCAGCGGAGGCCTACCAAGAACGATCAGCGGTATCAATAATGAAGCAAGCCATTGCACATTGGTCAAGTTCATCAGTATCTCATGGCCAACTGGCAAATACACGGTCGCGAGTATCGCGAAGCAGCGTTGAAAAAATGATGTCGGCATTCGCCAATAGATGTACGCCCATACTAACACGTACACCAATAAGGTTCCGATAACGAAGAGGGTCGGAATCCAGAAAACGGAAATGCCAACGCTCAAGCCCAGCAGCGCAAGAAACCTTGGATACACATGAAAATAGCCATTTGCTCGGTTGAATAAACTTGCCCAACCATCGTTGAACGCATCGGCAAAGAAGAGTTTACCATCCTCGGCATAGAACTGTGGGAAATAAAAAGCGTCAGTCCTGCGGAACAAGAGCATTACGGCACAAGCCGCACACATCAGAAATACAGATCGTACCTGATGACGCTCTACCCAAGCAAGCAACCGCTGTGCGTTCTCCTGCATCTCTTTATGCTCCTTTCTTTGGCAGGTACAATTGTACGGCAACGCGAACTTCATCCTTGGTCTCTGACCGTTCCAACATATTCGATCTGCAGGTCTTTCACCTTCCTATGTTGATAGTGCGGCGAAGATGAGCAAGTTCGGTTGCAGCATTCGCAGTTGCTTCGCAGCATGGGAAGTTTCAAGATAATCGGTGGGAAGCGGTTGAAGGGTGAGGTAATTCCGCAAGGAGCGAAGAACGAAGCATTGCAGATCCTCTGCGCTGTACTGCTTACAAAGGAGCCGGTTACCATTCACAACATACCGGACATCGTCGATGTGAATAAGCTCATCGAACTGCTCGGCCATATGGGTGTGCAAGTGGAGAAGTTAGGAGAAGGTAGCTACAAATTCATAGCGGACCACGTGGATGTGGAATTCTTCCTGAAACCGCAATTCAAAACGTTGGGCGGTGGTCTTCGGGGAAGTGTAATGGTAGTAGGACCATCGCTTGCACGCTTCGGAAAAGGATACATCCCCACACCTGGTGGCGATAAGATCGGTCGTCGCCGATTGGATACACATTTCATCGGATTCGAAAAACTAGGGGCCGATATTTCATACGACAAGAAGGAAGGATTCTTCAAAGCGGAAGCGAAACGATTGAAGGGTGCTTACATGTTGTTGGATGAGTCCAGTGTTACCGGTACTGCCAATATTGTAATGGCTGCCGTCCTTGCAGAAGGACGAACAACGATCTTCAATGCGGCTTGCGAACCCTACTTACAACAGCTTTGTGAAATGTTGGTGCGCATGGGTGCCAAGATCTCCGGCATTGGGAGTAACCTGCTTCATATCGATGGGGTTGATGAACTAAGTGGAACGGAACATCGCATGTTACCGGACATGATCGAGATCGGTTCGTTCATTGGATTGGCGGCCATGACAAGAAGTTCCATCACGATCAAGAACGTACAATTCCATAGGCTCGGGGTGATCCCTGATGTATTCCGCAGACTAGGGATCGCAGTGGTACAACAAGGCGATGATATCCATGTGCCAGCGCAAGAACACTACACGATCACAAAATTCCTGGATGGAAGTAACCTGACCGTGAGCGATGCCCCATGGCCGGGCTTTACACCTGACCTGTTGAGCATCGTACTTGTCACTGCAATTCAAGCGAAAGGCAGCGTTCTGGTCCACCAGAAGATGTTCGAGAGCCGTTTGTTCTTTGTGGATAAATTGATCGAGATGGGTGCTCAAATAACGTTGTGCGACCCACACCGCGCTTTGGTGATCGGAAACGATTTCCAAAGCCCATTGCGTGCCATTCGTATGACCAGTCCGGATATCCGCGCAGGCGTAGCCCTGTTGATCGCTGCGCTGAGTGCAGAAGGAACCAGCACCATTGATAACATTGAACAGATCGATCGCGGTTACCAGAACATCGAGGCCAGGTTGAAGGCATTGGGAGCACAGATAGAACGTGTTTGACTGAATACGAACAGTCTGAAAATCCAACTCGGCACGTTATTCGCTTTGGTCGGAGCCAAGCTCACCAATTACATTTGCGCCATGGAATTCCGCACGATCATGTCCAAAACACGCATCATTACCATTGCCGCAGTCGTACTGCTTGGCGTTTATGGATTCGCTAGCCGTATGGATCGCGGTGAGGGCGGCAAGGAGAAGGTCGGCACCAGTATCGGCGATAAAGCACCTGAATTGTCCTTTATGAATGCGGATAGCACGAAGGAATTAAAGCTTTCGGACCTCAATGGCAAGTATGTGCTTATTGATTTCTGGGCCAGCTGGTGCGGACCCTGTCGTAAGGAGAACCCGAACGTGGTTGCGGCCTATGATAAGTACACAAAAGCCAAATTCAAGGATGCCAAAGGTTTTGAGATCTATAGCGTAAGTCTTGACCGCAGCCGTGAAGCTTGGAAAAAGGCCATCGAACAGGACAATCTGAAGTGGAAATGGCATGTTAGTGACCTTGGATTCTGGCAATCCAAAGGAGCACAGTTGTACGGAGTCAACTCCATCCCTATGAGCTTTCTGATCGACCCTAATGGTGTTATCATCGCTAAGAATCTACGCGGCATGCAATTGCATCAGGAGTTGGATAAACACGTGAAGAGTTTATAGCACCGCAGGCCGCTTATATTCAAAAGCCCCTTGACCGAGGTCCAGGGGCTTTTTTCTTGTCGATCTTTATACAAGAACTCAGAGATCCACACTATCCAACTGCCATCCTGTCGGCAAAACATGATCGGCACCTAAGTTGCCTTACCGGCTCCGCCGAACAACGGCCAAGGAACAATACCTATGGCATTCAAGAACCCATTCAGTAGTACCAATAAGGAAAAGCCAGCAATGGAGCAGGAAGAGATGAAGAATGAACAAGGCGGAACCGTCAACGAAACATCGCCTTTGGAAGAGCAGAACGAAACTGCAACTGACACAGAGGCAGTGCCTGAATTGACCGAGACCGAGCGACTATCGCTCGATCTGGAATCAAAGCAGGCTGAGATCGCTGCATTGAACGACAAGAACCTACGTCTATTCGCTGAGTTCGATAATTTCCGGAAGCGCACAGCAAAGGAAAAGTTGGAAATGTTGCAAACAGCGGGTGTTGATACACTGAAGAACATGTTGCCCGTAATGGACGATATGGAGCGAGCGATCACAAACAATGCTACTGTCGAAGATGTGGAAGCGGTGAAGCAGGGTTTGAAATTGATCCATCAGAAATTCTCGAAAATGCTGAACGATCAAGGCGTAAAAGCCATGCACGCCAAAGGCGAACCCTTCGATCCGGAGATCCACGAAGCAATTACAAAAGCACCTGCTCCCACCGCAGACCTCAAAGGCAAAGTGTTGGACGTGATCGAAAGCGGTTATTTAATGAATGATAAAGTGATCCGCTACGCCAAAGTCGTGGTTGGTGAGTAAACGAACCGCTACCTGATCAATGAGCAAACGAGACCCTTATGAGGTCCTTGGTGTGGGGCGAAATGCCAGTGCCGACGAGATCAAGAAAGCCTACCGCAAGCAGGCCATAAAATTTCACCCGGATAAAAACCCTGGTGATGAAGCAGCGGAGAACAAATTCAAAGAATCCGCCAGCGCCTATGAGATCCTGAGCAATCAGGAAAAAAAGGCACAATACGATCGTTTCGGACATACCGGCCCCGGTATGGGTGGCGGAGGTGGATTCGGCGGCATGAACATGGAGGACATCTTCTCCCAGTTCGGTGACATTTTCGGCGGTGGTTTCGGTGGCGGTTTCCAAGGCGGAGGAGGCGGGAGACGTACGGTGAAAGGAAGTAATCTCCGAGTGCGCTTGAAATTGACATTGGCGGAGATCGCCAACGGTGCGGAAAAGAAGATCAAGGTGACCAAACTCGTCCGTGGAAAAGGCAGTGAATATGCACGCTGCAGCACATGTGGCGGAAGCGGACAAGTGCGCCGCGTACAAAGCACGTTCCTTGGTCAAATGCAGACCGTTGCGACTTGTCCGGCCTGCCATGGTGCAGGTGAATCGGTAAGCAAACGAGCGCCTGGTAGTGATGCCCAAGGATTGGTCCGTGAAGAAGTTGTGGTGCCGATAAAAATGCCTGCCGGTGTGGAAGAAGGCATGCAATTGAATGTTAGCGGCATGGGCAATGATGCACCTGCGGGAGGCATTCCAGGCGATCTGCTCGTAGTGATCGAAGAAGAAAAGCATCCGGAGCTGCGTCGCGATGGCCAGAACCTGCACCACGAGGTATTCATCAACATGGTGGATGCCGCTCTAGGCAGCAAGATCGAGGTGCCACTTGTCACCGGTAAAGCCAAAGTGACCATCGAACCTGGCACACAGACCAATCATACACTACGCTTGAAGGGAAAGGGCTTACCGAGCCTGAACCATCATGGACAAGGCGACCTCTTCGTTCATGTTGCCGTGTGGACTCCTACCAACCTTTCGAAGGACGAAAAAGCGACCCTGGAAAAATTGCGAGACAGTCCCGGTTTTCAACCTAAACCCACATCAAAGGACAAAGGATTCTTTGAACGGGTGAAGGAGATGTTCGGATCTTGAGTACAGGTTATTTGGCACAGCGTATTTGGAAGTAGGACATGGGTTGTATGTCCATCGACCCGAAGCCTCGAACGCCTCGACTCCCTCTGAAGACCTAATTCCCCATCAACAACTTCACAGCAGCCTCTAACTGCTGATCACGGCCTTTGCTTACGATCGCGGGTTCCAGCTCTTGCCGAATATCGGGTTCCAGCTGCTGGTTCTCCAAGTAATTGCCTGCGTTGTCGATCATGCCGACCTGCGGTATACCGAAGTACATTCCGTTCTGTAGACCTTCCCACCAGACGGCCGTACCTGTGCCGGGAACCGGCATTCCCACAAGCTTACCAACTCCCAATGCACGGTAGGTCACTGGGAACATGTGTGCATCGCTATAATTGCTTTCACCCATGACCACAGCACTTGGGCGCTGCCATTTGAACTGTGGTTCGGTGCCTAACTTCTGTCCGCGGGGTTCTTCGCGCATGTAGGTTTTTCCACTTAGGAACGTTGCGAGGTCATCGTGCAACCAGCCTCCACCATTGAAACGCGTATCTACTACCAGTGCTTTCTTGTCGTAATACCTCCCAAGCGCATCCTCGTAAACCGTTCGATAACTTTCATCGTCCATCCCGCGCACATGAACGTATCCGATCGTGCCATTGCTGAGGCTATCAACAATGTGGCGACAGCGTTTCACCCAACGCTGGTAAAGCAATTCGCTTTCCTCACCACGCGTGATAGGCTTAACTGTTTCTTCCCAGCGAGCTTTCGTTGCAGGATCGTACAGCGATAACAACGTGTACTTATCCGCCTTGCGATTAAAGTGAGTGCTGGGATCCTGGTCCACACTAAGCTCCACACCATCGATCTTTTCGATCACCGTACCCTTCTTGATCTTCGAGCCATCGCGTATTACAGGGCTTTTCTCGATCACTTCAGCAACGACAAGACCAGCCTTCGTCGTGTCGTCCAGATAGAACAACCCTAGGCTTGCTGTCGCATCACCATTCTCCATATTGCTCCTGAACCCGGAACCGGTGTGTGATGCATCCAACTCACCAAGCATCTCACTGAGCATCTCTGCGAAATCCTCATTATTGTTGATGAAAGGCAGAAATTTGGAATAGGCTTTCTTATAGAATTCCCAGTCGACCCCATGCAGGTCAACACGGTAGAATTTCTTGACCACTTGCCGCCAAACATGTTCGAACAGATAAGCTCGCTCTTCATTCGCGTTCAAGGTCATTTCACCATTCACGCCAACGCCTTTCACCTCGCCCTTCTCAATATCGAAAACGCTGATACTGCCATCATTGGTGAAATACAGGTTCTTGCCCTCTTTGTCCATGACCAACGTTCCCATGTCGTCGGCTCCTAACTTGGTCAACACTTTGGTTTCGTGGGTGCGCAATTCGGTTTCCCAGAGGTCATAGCCCTTCTCGAAACTGGCCAAGTAATACAACTTTTCTCCATCCTTGCTCAACACCGCAGCACCAAGGTCAGATGAATGGATGGTCAATCGCTCACGCCGATCCACGATGTTATCCAATTCGAATTTCAATGGTTTCACAGGCTCTTCTTCCTTCGCGTCCTTTTTGTCCTTTTTCTTGTCTTTGTCAGCATCCTCTCCACCTTCCTCTTCTTTCTCTTCGGCTTCCTTCTTCAAATCAGCTTCTTCCTTGGTCAGCTTGAAGTGATCGTATGCTTCCTGTGTGAAGAATGTTGCGTACACATCGGCCTGTCCACCCCAACTAGCATGGTTCTTCATTCCATCACGCCCGCTAACACTGATCATGACCTTGCCATCCATGGCCCAATCCGGACTCCAATGATCGTAGCCGCTTTTCGTAAGGTCGATGACGGGATCCTTTCCGCTTGCATTCACCAATCCACATTGAGTTAGCCATTGATCGGGACGTAGGAATTGCACCAATAACCATTTACTGTCCGGCGACCATGCGAAGTGCTGATCACCATCGCTGTAGCTGTAGTTGCGATCACCCGGCAATACCGTGCGCGTCTCCTTGGAGGCCAGATTGAACACTTTCACTTCGGTACGTTCTTCGAAATAGGCCACCTCTTTTCCATCCGGCGACCACCTAGGTTGAAATTCCTCGGCAGGCGTGGCGATCAACGCTTCTTCCTTAAGTACCGTGCTATTGAAGAAAAAATTCTCATCGTTCCGAGTAAGTGAAACCGTGTAAATATCCCAAGAGTCGTTGCGCTCCGCAGCGAATAGAATTCCACGTCCATCCGGACTGAAACTCACCGACCGCTCTTGCTGAGGCGTATTGGTGATGCGCCTAGTGGTGCCTTCTGCAACCGAACTCACGAAGACCTCACCCCGCGAGACATAAACGACCTCTTTACCATTCGGGGATACTTCCAGCTCCGATATATTCCCATTCACACTCAGTGTGCTGACAGGATTGTAACGGCCATCCGTCTCAATGTTAACGTTCACCTTTTCAGGTTGACCTCCTTCCGTCATAGTGTATAGCTCACCATCATAGCTGAAACAGAACTTACCGTTATCGCTGATCGACAATGAGCGGACAGGATGATCCTTAAGCTGACTAATGCGCGTAGGTGTACCACCCGTGGCCGCAACTTTACAAATATTGAAGGAGGTTCTTCCATCCGTTGCACCCAATGGGTCTTCACTGAGATAATACACGCTCGCACCATCTGCGGACCAGACCGGGTCCACATCTTCTCCGATGAAGGTGGTGATCTTTTTGTATTCCATTTTAACCGGATCCAACGTCCAGATATCCCGTGTCACCGATGATGTATGGTGTTTGCGCAATTCATCCTCGTACCCTTTTCGATCGTGATAAACCAGTTTATCACCGGCCTTGTTGTACTTCGCATTCAGCGCAGGCAAGGTTGTAACACAGGTAGCTCTTCCACCTTTTACCGGAACGGCATACAACTCTCCCATAGCACCACTTGGAAAGAGCTGATTGCTCACCGCGTCCATGCGGCTGCTGTAGAAGATCACCGCTGAATTATCGGGGGTGAAATCGCTCGGCATATCCCAAGCCGAATTGAACGTAAGCCGCGTTGAAGGTCCACCTTCGCTCGGCATTATGAAGATGTCGTTATTGCCGTACCGATTACTTGCGAAAGCGATCTGCTCACCGTCATGGCTCCAAACCGGTGAGCCGTCCATGGCCTCATTCGTGGTCAGCAGGAGTGCTCTTCCGCCTGTAGCAGGAACACGCCACAGATCACCTTGGTAAGTGAATACGATCGCGGTTCCATCCGGTGAGATCGCTGGATTTCTTAACCAGAGCGGTGATCCGGGCGCATCTACCTGTGCAAAGGATTGTGATACGGATCCGATCGTTAAGGCAATGCAGAGCAACTGTTTCATCATGAACAGATAATTTTTCGACATGGCACAAAGATGATCCAACTGGTTCTGGCAACAAAGCACTAGATGGAGCAATGCCACCGTTCATACCAATTTCAACTACCGCTCAACGTTTCAGCACTTTGATCAATGTTCCACTTGGTATATCGTCAGTGAGCTCCATGCCATTCACGATCGCGAATTCCTCCAATTTATCGTGTGGTATTCCATATTTCGTAAGCTGTTGACTTAGCGATGCCGCATGGTCCGTACGCTGCACGTGAAGCCGTTCCGGTTGTTTATTCAGCAGAAGAATATCTGTAAGTGGCGCAAAGCCAATCATGGTTCTAGTGAATTCCCCTTGGTAGGTATTGAGATCGGTCCCCTCAGTAACTCCGGTTATTTGGAGCACGGACTCCCCAACTTTGTACAATGTGACTTTCACCTTCAGCATTTGTGCGGTTTGTTGTTGGTCGGGAGCGGCCTCTTGTCGTTGTTCAGCATTCATTTCCAGCGCATCAAAGCCATTGATCACACGACTGTTTCTGGTCAGCACCGTAAGGCCATATTGGCGCGCCATGGTATCTGATGCGGCTTGCAACGTTACACCAGGCGCGAAGGCCAAGAACAACAACGCCTTGCCATCTGCCGGTGCCATAGAAAATTGTTGAGGTGTATTCTCGTGTTTCCAACCATTTGGAACCGGGAATTGGATCTTCAGCTCAGGATGCACGAACGCTGAATTCTCCACAAATCCTTGTCGCGGGTCTTCACCGTAGACCAAACCTTCAAGCATTCGCAAATAGGTATCGCGACCGACCTTACCGTCCGAGAGATTCAATTTCTCTTGCCATGCGGTAGCCAATTCATGTACGTTCTCGAGGCGGTTCAACGGATCGGGGTGCGTGCTCAGAAACTCAGGTATCCTACTCGCACTCCCTCCGCCTTGGCGTGATAATGTATTGAAGAACTCGGCCATTTCATGCGCATTGTAGCCGATCCTACTGCTGTACTCCACACCTAGTCCATCGCTTTGGCTCTCTGCATCGCGTCCGAATTTCAACAACATCAATTGCACTCCGGTAGAAGCCGGTTCCAAGTACTCAGCGAATTTGGGCGACGCGATCATACCCGCGATCAACCCTACTTGTGCCATTACTGCATTGCGCTGGGCGACCACCGAATGGCGCGCCGTTACGTGACCGATCTCATGTCCTAGTACACCAGCGAATTCAGCTTCATTATTGAAATTCGCCATGATCCCCCGCGTGAAATACACGTATCCACCTGGGACCGCGAACGCATTCACCACAGGCGAATCCATGATCCGAAAGGTGTAATTCAGCTTGGGCCTATGCGAAATGGCGCCCATCTCCTTACCCATTGCGTTGATGTAGTTCTGTAACACACTATCCTCATACAGACCAAAACTTGCTGTGATCTGTGGATCATACGCTTGCCCCATGGCGATCTCCTTCGCCTCACTCATTACGGCGAATTGCTTCTTGCCAGTAACGGGGTTGACCGCACAAGAAGTGATCAGTTGTAGAAATATGACCAGGGGTAATAATCTGAACATTGTTGTAGGGTACGACCGTTGACAACCGGCACATGCAGCCTGCCAAGATATCGGTTGCTTAATGAAATGAGTGCATCCTATTTCCAGATCGGTTACGACCTTCGTGCCTTAATATGGCAGAACAAACCATTACCGGCAACTTTGTTGATATACCGACCGAACGCATTTTCCCTGCTGATGTGATCATTGGGGATGGTCGGATCAAGAGCATAACGGAACTATCCTATCCCGTGGAAGGATATCTGATGCCCGGCTTCATCGATGCTCATGTTCATGTTGAAAGCAGCATGTTGGTTCCCAGCGAATTCGCCCGTCTAGCGGTAACTCACGGCACGATTGCCACGATCAGCGACCCACATGAGATCGCCAATGTGCTGGGTGTGGAAGGCGTTGAATACATGATCGAGAACGGGAAGAAGGTTCCGTTCCATTTCTTCTTCGGGGCACCCAGTTGTGTACCTGCAACAGAATTCGAGACCGCGGGAGCCGTGGTTGATCCTGATCAAGTTGGCGCTCTATTGGATCGAAAAGAGATCGTCTACCTCAGCGAAGTTATGGACTTCCCTGGCGTTTTGAATGGCACTTATGACATCATGAAAAAGATCGCCCATGCCAGGCGCTTGGGCAAACCCGTAGATGGCCATGCGCCCGGTCTACGAGGCGAGGAAGCCCGGAAATACATTGCCGCAGGCATAAGCACTGATCACGAATGCTTCACTGCGGAAGAAGCCCTGGACAAACTAAAATGCGGTATGCTGATCCAGATCCGTGAGGGCAGCGCGGCCAAGAACTTCGATGCCTTGATCGGGTTGTTGAATGAGCATGCCGGCAAAATGATGTTCTGTAGCGACGACAAACATCCGGATGGGCTGGTTGAAGGACACATCAACCTGCTCTGTGCGCGAGCGGTCGCGCATGGTGTTGACCTCTTTAAAGTGTTACGCACGGCTTGTTGCGTCCCTGTGGAGCACTATAAACTCCCTGTGGGTCAGTTGCGTTTAGGCGATCCTGCAGATATGATCCTCGTTAAGGACCTTGAGCATTTCCAGGTGAAGCGCACGTGGATCAAAGGCAAGTTGGTTGCGAAGGATGGGAATACCTTGATCAAAAGCGTGCCCACAAAACGTCCGAACAATTTCAATTGCTCGCCAAAGCAGGTATCCGAATTCAGGATCCCTGAAACGGGCCAAAACCTACTTGTGATCGAAGCATTGGATGGGCAACTGATCACGCACAAGAAACACATCGCTCCAACTGTGATCGCGGGCGCCTGTGTGGCAGACCCTACCAAGAACCTGTTGAAGATAGCCGTTGTGAATCGATACGACAACAAGCCCATTGCGTTAGGCTGGATCTCCAATTTCGGGCTGAAACGAGGCGCTATTGCGGGCAGTGTTGCCCATGACAGCCATAACATCGTTGCGGTTGGCACCAATGATGAGGACCTCTGCACAGCGATCAATCTAGTGATCCATGAGCGTGGGGGGATCAGTTTGGCGAATGGCGACCATCATCGGATACTTCCACTACCAGTGGCGGGTATCATGACCGATGCGGATGCGCATATCGTAGCCGACGCATACGCTGCAATGGACCGCGAAGCTAAAGATCTCGGGAGCACGTTGGGTTCACCGTATATGACGTTATCATTCATGGCGTTGCTCGTGATCCCGCACCTGAAAATGAGTGATCTAGGGTTGTTTGATGGTGATAAATTCCAACTAGTTAAAGCCCATTGATCAGGTCCGCTGGGCTGTTCTAACTTGCTCCATCTTTTATTTCCCGGATCCACTCATTGATCCATGTTCAAACCGATTGTATTCATTTCGAAATTATTGCCATTCATCACCCTGCTGCTGACCCTTGGCTGTAGCACCAGCAGAGAATTTGCAGGTGATGGGCGATTCGTGAAGCGCTCTTTACGTCCAGGGTGGCATGTGGATCTTGGTATTCGAAAGAACAGGACGAACGCTTCGTGCATAGCCCAAGTTGTAGGATCCAACATAGCTGAATACCGACCGGATAGTACGGACGATCAGCGATTTACAACCGGACCGGACGATCTGACAGCAAGCACCGAAAATGATCTTCCTTTAGGAGAAGTCTACTCCCATTCCACACTTGAACGAACAAAGGCGCCTTTGGACATCGGCACCGATCCACAACGTAGATCAGAGCTGCAAGCGACCTGGTCGAAGACCGAAGGGCTCACCGAACAAGAAAACCTCATGCCGAAAAAGAAGTGGAATCATTGGGCCATTCCATCATTTCTAGCAGCACTAGCGACTGTTTTCTTGGCCTTTACAACGCTGGAATTCATTGCGGTGATCGTTGGTATTGTAGTGACATTGACCCTTGCAGGGATCGCGCTACGCCGAGGTCGGGTCCATGAGTTGGCAGGTAAGGGATTTGCGATCGCCGCATTATTGATCGGCGTGCTGGCTGCCTTGGTCACTGTGATAAGCGTGGCTTCATATGGCCTCTGAGTGACCCTGGAATAAGTTCATTCATCAACTCACTGCGCGGAACGAATCTGTTCCAACAATTGCGATCCAACAAGATTTTACCATGATCTTGTAGTGGCGATCGGTAGTATTCCAGTACATAACAAAGAGTCATTCGTGGCAGAGCAGTGGTGGAGATCTTATCCTCTTACGATCCTATTTCGCTCACTCATATATATTCAGGAATATAGCGAAATAAAGCTGACTTTGTACTGGACATACGGGATGACATACAGTTAGACGTGGTACTGGACAGCGATTTAGACAAGTGGATGTTCATTTCTGCACTAATTGTCTGGTCCACAATAGATCAGATAGGTCATTCCTTTGGACATCTATGGGGCCATTTGACGAGACAATTACGTGGATACGGTTCAAGACGGACCTGAGACAGGCACCACCTTCCTTTTGGTTGCTTTTGGGTGAATGTGTGGCTATGGCCCACCATCTTCGCGGTGCTCCTTTGCCACCCGTTGAAAGCCGATCACTGGATAACGAATTGCTCGCTTATGGGTTGTTGGCTCGCGTTGTTCTGGATGGAAGTACGTTGCGAGCAGAACAGGTATTGCTCCATCTCGATGGACGTCTTCGCGTACCCGCATCGCAGAGTCAAGACGTTGTTGATCTGGATAACCTGTTCCATGCGAGTCAGCGTTTGCAGGTCGGGATCTCAAATGGGACAGGAACACTTTCTCCGGAACGCATTCTGGAATTGCACGGCACATTGACCCAGGTCGAAGGCAAGAAGCCACGATCCATTTGGCGTGACGGACCGATGCCTCCTGGTGGTTTGTCAGGGGTGCCTTCTGAGATGATCCCATTGTTCATGGTTGAATTATGCGATTGGTTGAATGGACCTGAGCTACAACCTCCTACGCCGGAAGAAACACCGCATTATGCAATCTTGCGTAGCCTTATCTCCGAGCTGTACCTCTCTTGGATCCAGCCAGTTAAAGTAGCGGGCTATCGTCTAGCCGGGCTAATTGGTCAGCAGCTCTTATCAGCAGGAGGTCTGTCCGGGTCTTGGACCTCACTTACAGCAGTTCACTACCACCGCACGAGGCCGGAGTTTCTCCGTCAGATCAGTCACGCAGCACAGGGCGTCGGAGATCCAATACCCTTTCTAGCATACAGTCTCAAAGGATTACTTGATGGCCTTCGAGAGCTTTCATCGGCGATACGGAACGCCCAGACCCATGGACAATGGCGCGCTCATGTAGAAGACCTATTTGAAGATGTAAATGGGCCGCAGCGTATCCGTCAACGTACGTTGTTGCTAGGATTAAGCGAAGAAAAGGACCCGGTTCCGGTGGGCAACATCGCCCTGCTCAACCCTGAACTGGCGCGCCTTTATGCTGGTGTTTCCACAAAGACCCTGCAACGCGATCTGGAAGCCCTGGAAGATCTTGGCGCTGTGCAACGCAATCCTGAGGGCATCCGGGCAAGGCGGGAAGTGGTGCTCGGTTTTAAGGGCTGAAAAATTCTTCAATAACCCTATCCGCCTTACGTTCAACCGCTTCTGGCGAAATGCCAGCCTCCCGCATGGCTTTCAAAGACAAAGCACCATCTGATTTCGAAAGCTTTCTACCATCAACGTCCATTTCCAACCGATGATGAAGAAAACGAGTTTGCTTGAACCGTTCGAGACCTAACAGATCAGCCATATAAAGCTGGCAGGCCGTTGAAGCCATCAGGTCTTTACCACGAACGATCCACGTATTTTCCTGATCCATGTCATCGGCCAACGAGGCCAGTTGATAGGCAACCCGAGGCGTTTCGTTGCCGATTGAACGTTGACGGATCACAGGGTCTCCCATTGCGGATACCAGATCAACCAATTCCACTTTTCCGTTCATCCCATTGATCTCGATCATGGCTGGATCCATAACACGTAGGCGCCACGTATTCCCTTGTGCTTCCAACGTGTTACCAGCTGATCTACAAATTCTTGGATACCTATCCTCCTTATGTTCAAGTAGTTGTGATCGAGTACACGTGCAGCCATAGACACGCCCAGTGGATCGCAATTCCTCGGCTAAAAGCTGATAGCGCCCCGACCGCAGTTGCTGCGACCAATTCAAAAAATGATCATCCGGACCGGTCGGGCCACTTTGCCACTCGATCCCTAACCAATCCAACGAACGGAAAATATCTTCCACGTACTCCATTCTCACGCGTTCCGCATCCAGGTCATCAATGCGCAGGTGTATAGTGCTACCTAGGAATTTCGCAAGTTTAGATGTGATCATGAAATTGATCGCATTCCCTGTATGGAGGTAACCACTTGGTGTTGGTGCGATCCGCGTTCGACCACCACTATGCAGGTCAAGGTGTTTCAATTCGAACGATGTGTTCTGGGATGCCAAAGTGATGTAGCTAAACACAATTAGAGCAAAGAACTTGGCCGAAGTACTTCTCAGGCAACCTTCTGAAGCCTTGGTCTTTGCATATCTGGAGAATCTGCCAGAACGCGGCTATAATGTACCCGGGGCGGGACTTGAACCCGCACAGCCCTTACGGACCAAGGGATTTTAAGTCCCTCGTGTCTACCATTTCACCACCCGGGTAAGGGCGTGTTCGCCAGAAATACCAACGAACAATGCTCAAAAATAACGATGCCCCCCATTTCGGGAGGCATCTGGAGCGAGAAACGGGACTCGGACCCGCGACCCCGACCTTGGCAAGGTCGTGCTCTACCAACTGAGCTACTCTCGCAATACATTCACTTTGGCAACTTGCCGCTGCGAATTGGGCTGCAAATATAGCATGTCTTTTTATTTCCGATCACACCTTGCTCAACTTTGACTTCTTCGGATGGACCAATCGCTTGATCTCATTCAACTTTAGCAACGCCTCTACCGGTGTAAGCGTGTCAATATCAAGACTTGTGATCTCATCCCTGATCCTTTCCAGAGCGGGATCATCCAGCTGAAAAATGCTCAATTGCAGCTCTCGGCCCATTCCTTCTATATCCTTTGGAACAACGTGTGGGCCGATCCGCACATCATTCTCACCTAAATTTCCAGCATGGCTTTTCTCCAAATGTGACAATACTTTCTTAGCACGGAGAATTACCCTTTTCGGCATGCCGGCCATCTCGGCAACATGGATCCCAAAGCTCCTGTCGCTGCCTCCCGGCTCCAATGTTCGTAGGAACAGCACTTTTCCATCGACCTCGCGCACCGCAACATTGGCATTGCGGATCCTTGGGAATGACGCGGCCATTTCATTCAACTCGTGATAATGCGTTGCGAAAAGCGTTTTCGGACGACCTACGTCCTCATGTAAGAATTCGGCAATAGCCCAAGCAATGGAAATACCATCATAGGTGCTTGTACCCCGGCCGATCTCATCCAAAAGGACCAAGGACCTATCGCTCAAATTATTGAGAATACTTGCCGTTTCGTTCATTTCCACCATGAACGTACTCTCTCCGGTCGATAGATTGTCACTGGCACCAACGCGCGTGAAGACACGATCAATGATGCCCATTTCCGCAACTTCCGCAGGAACATAGCTCCCGACTTGTGCCATTAGTACGGTCAAAGCTGTTTGCCGCAACAAGGCCGATTTACCACTCATATTAGGACCGGTTATCACCACCATTTGTTGGTCGTTCGGGTCCAAGAGCACAGTATTGGCGACATACGGAACCCCAGGAGCCAATTGTTGTTCGATCACGGGATGTCTACCGCCGGTTATGTTCAAGACCTTGCCATCGTTGAAAACTGGCCTGTTATAGCGATAAGCAATAGCATTCAACGCAAATGCGCGCAGCACATCCAACGTTGCCAAGCCTGCTGCGACGGTCCGTATTTTCCCAACGACCAGTATGATCTCATCGATCAAACCTCCGTAGATCTCTGCCTCCAATGCCAATATGCGCTCCTCTGCTCCTAGAATGCGCTCCTCCAAGCTCTTCAGTTCGTCCGTTATGTAACGTTCGGCACCTACAAGTGTTTGCTTCCGGACCCATTCCGGTGGTACTTTATCCCGATGTGCATGACGCACTTCCAGATAATAACCGAACACGTTATTGAAACCCACCTTTAGCGAGGTGATGCCGGAACGCTCGCTTTCGCGCCGTTGCACGTCCAACAGCAGCTCCTTGGCATGAATACTGGTATGGCGTAATGTATCCAACTCCTTGTTCACACCTTCCCGCACTACCCCACCTTTATTCAATGTGACCGGCGCGGATAATTCAATAATGCTTGCGATGCGTTCCGCTATTGCCAATGGCGGATCTATCGTCTTAGCCGCGATCAATAATGCACCTTTCTCTTTGGCTAACCGCTGCCGGATCTTTTCAGCGGCGTCCAAGGCGTTGCGCATCTGCAACGCTTCCCTTGGGTTTATGCGCCCAGCAGCTGCCTTGCCGGCAAGTCGCTCCAGATCACTGATCCGATCCAGCTCAGTACCGATCTCGTCGCTTAGACCTCCACCCTCGGCAAATGCCTGAACACGATCCAAGCGCTGCTCAATCTCAGTTCGATTCAACAAAGGCAGCAGGATCCACCGTTTCAGCAAGCGCGACCCCATTGGTGTAACACACGTATCCATTGACTGGAACAACGTCCGGGCACCTTCGTTCACGGGTGTTATCAGTTCCAGATTGCGAACCGTGAAGCGGTCCAACCCTAAGTGAGCTTCTGGCCGTATCCATGCTATCCGGTCGATGTGGGATACTCGTTCATGGCGTGTTTCTCCTAAGTAATGGAGTACTGCACCAGCAGCACGTTGTCCTAGATTCAGTTCTTCGATACCAAAGCCCTTCAAGCTGGTCGTACTGAATTGTCGCAACAAACGTTCTCGCGCGAATTCATCCGTAAACGCCCAATCGTCAAGCGGAAAGGTTTTTCCCTGTGCGATACATGCTGAGATCATCGGATCTTTCCCACCCTTTGGAACAAGTAATTCGCTTGGTCCATGGCCATCGAGCAACTTCTTCACTTGTTCCGCATCATCTTCAGCCACAAGGAATTCGCCCGTAGTAACATCCAAGAATGCCACACCATAACGATCATCTTTCCCGCAAATAGCTGCCAGCCAATTGTTACTGCGCTGATCCACCAGATCATCGCTGAATGAAACACCGGGTGTGACCACTTCAGTGACCCCGCGTTTCACAATGGTCTTCGTCGTTTTCGGATCCTCCAACTGGTCGCAGATCGCTACTCGGTAACCGCCACGAACCAGCTTTGGCAAGTAATTATCCAGACTATGATGCGGAAAGCCAGCCAATTCCATTTCTGAATTGCCGCCGTTATTCCGCTTTGTCAGCGTGATACCGAGTACGCGTGCAGCGATGACCGCATCGCTCCCGAACGTCTCGTAGAAATCGCCAACCCTGAACAGCAATATGGCATCCGGATATTTCGCTTTGATGCCGTTGAATTGCGTCATCAATGGGGTTTCCGACTTTATTACTTTGGCCATGTTGTACAGATCATGCTCCGTCCGAACGAAGAAAAACTATTTTCGCCTACCGTTTTGGGCAGCTCTCCGATCGGGTTGAAGTAAGCCGGAAAGGTACTGCCAATGCTACGTGTTTTTACGTTCCATCAAATTCTACTTTTCACTTTTTCCCAACAGATCATGCCATCCGAAGATCGAAAGCTTACTATGGAAGAATTGGACCGACCAGCTCCAACAGTGAATTTCTCCGCTCCAAAACGGCCCCTGATCGTATTACTGGATGATGTTCGCAGCAGGCATAATGTCGGTTCAGTGTTCCGAACAGCGGATTCATTCGGTGCTGAGCGCGTTATACTCTGCGGCTATACGCCTCAGCCACCGCATCGCGAGATCGAGAAAACCGCGTTAGGTGCCACTGACTCCGTGCCATGGGAACACGCACCGAATGCAAGAATCGCCATTCAAAACCTTCAAAACCAAGGCTATACCGTCTGGTCTGTGGAGCAGACACTCAACGCAACCTCTTTGAACGAGATCAAAAGCGCACCTACACCAACAGCAGTCGTATTCGGAAATGAGTTGAATGGTGTTTCTGATGATGTGATCCAGGTGTGTGATGGTTGTTTGATGATCCCACAGCATGGTAGTAAACACTCTCTTAATGTCTCCGTGTGTGCCGGGATCGTTCTTTGGTGGATGAGTTCACTTCGTTGATCTCGGACCCAGATCCTAATTCACGGTCAGATCCACGCATCATTTTTGTCACTGTTTGCGGGCAATAATGACCATTTGGGCAAAATATTTGAAACCCTTTATCCAACCTTTCGTATTTTCGCAGGATACGATGTTGGGATTTCTTTCAAGTGAAGTTGTTGTTGCCTAACAGAAACCGTCTATATTTGGCTGCGTCCGGACCGGCAACCATGAACCGATCGTTAAAACGAAGTACTCTTCTTATAGTCCTGGTCGGGTGCTTTGTCACTGGGCCGGTATTCGGACAGTACTTCCGTCAATCCAGCTATTGGAAATCACACCGTCAGGAGATCTCCGGAGGTTTTGGAATTGCCAATTTTCTAGGCGAATTAGGTGGAAGGAATGAGATCGGGTCACCGTTTGTTTGGGATCTCGAGTTCAGCCAGACACGACCCGCTGTCAGCTTGGCCTATCGTTATTTCCTGGCGCGTAAAATGGCATTGCGAACGACGTTGGGTTATGGGATACTGGCTGGCAATGACAATTTGACCACTGAACTCTTCCGGAACAATCGTAATTTGAATTTCAAGACCGACCTGTTCGAGTTAAGCGTTGCCTTGGAATTCCACTTGTTCAGCGAAGAACTTGGCCATGTTTATGACCTTAGAGGTGTGAAAGGCACGAAATCCTCTCGTGTTGGATTCTATGCATTCCTTGGTGTTGGCGGTATCTATTTTGACCCTAAGGCTCAGTTCAATAATGCGTGGGTCAAACTTCGTCCACTTGGTACTGAAGGCCAAGGTTTGCCAGGTGGTGCCGATCCGTATTCCAATTTCTCTGTGTCGATTCCAATGGGTATTGGACTGCGTAAGGCACTAAGCCGATCCTGGAGTTACGGTTTGGAATTACAATATTCCAAGACGTTCACGGATTATATTGATGACGTAAGTACTAACTATTATGATAACGCCGCGCTTGCCGCAGCATACGGCCCTGAGGCTGCCTATTTAGCAGACCCAAGTTTGGGTAACGACGGGTTGGAATATGCTACAGCAGCAGGTCAGCAGCGAGGTGACCCTGATGATCTGGATGCATTCTTATTCTTTAAGCTGGAGGTCCACTATAAGATCTATAAATACAAGAGCAAGTCCAAAAAATACAGGTTCCGCCTGCGGAGACAGAAGATCGTATTCTGATCATGTGCGCTTAGAATTTCAAAGGCCCTGCTTCGGTGGGGTCTTTTTTTTTGGGGGGGAGTGACTCGTCTTTGATCAGGTCGATTCAATATTGAAATGGAAACGTCAACGCGACCAATTCGGCAGGTTGCAGCTAATACGATCATCAGGATCGAACAAATTGAGGAATGCAATACATCGAACGTACGCAAAACCTTTAGAGATCTCAACTAATTCAGGATCTCCGTAACGGTGCTTTCTTGTGAACGAGTGATCTAAGATCGCCAAGCAATTTGCTGCACGGATCCAGAGCAGTGTGTCGTCCTGAAATAGGTTGACCCTTTTTGTAAAGTTAATTGTCTAAGAAAGGAGTAGAGGCCGCTGGGTCTTTACTCCTTTCTTTTTCCATGTTCTCATTCTTATTTCTTGTTGGTTGTGCATTTGTATTGGTGTGAGTTAATGACAGCTCAAATGCGGCCTTAACGCATTGTAGGCTTCAACACTTTGGTCTGCCAACTGTTGCGCCTGTTTCATGCTATCCAAGCGGTCTCCCAGTCCGAATTCCTCCTTGAGCATGCCATTGATCCGCTCTGCAATTGCGTTCTCATACGGATCACTATTTTCGGTCATACTTACTCCGACCCCATGGTTCTTCAGATGCTCAGTGTAGACCCTGCTACAATATTGAAGCCCTCTGTCGGAGTGATGGATCAGTTCACTTTTTGGGTATTTCCGATTTCTGATGGCCATCTTCAAGGCTTTCAGAGTTGAAGCCGCCTCCATGTTATTGCACAACTGGTACCCCATCACCTTTTTAGAATAGGCATCCGTTATCAGATGTAGGTACATGGTGCCTTCCAGCGTATCCAGATAGGTGATATCGGCAACCCACATCTGTTCTGGGCGGTGAACATTAAGGCTCTTTGCCAAGTTGGGGTATTTGCGCATCCAGTGTCTGGAATTGGTGGTCACCGTATATTTCTTGCGCTTTACGATCAATAGACCATCTGCTCTGAGTAGATCAAAAAGTGTGTCGCGGCCTATTGTCACGCCTTGGCTGTTCAATATGAATTTCAGCTTACGAGTGCCCGTTCTGGGTAACTGCCTGCGTACCGTAAGCACGGCCTGCTTCGCCTGTGCATAGCCCGCTCTACGGTATTCTGTGGCACACTGTGCTTTGTAATATGCTTGTTTGCTGTAGCCGAACAATCGGCAGAACATACGCACCTTTCGGGGGTGTTCCACCGCAAGCGATCTTATCGCTGGGCTGCGCCCTTTTTTACGATACTGATGCCTGCTTCTTGTTCGTAAATGGCTATCAACTTCTTATAGGCCAGAATCTTAAGCTTCTCTTCTGCCAGCTCCTTTTCTAGTTCCTTAATGCGCTTTTTCTGGGGGTCTTTCATCGGTCGACCTTGCTGACCCTTCTGGGGATAGTGCAACTTACCGAATTTTCTGCACCAGGTCAGAACACGCGAGTTGCCACCTATCCCATACTTCTGCTGTATCGCGTCTTTGTTCAATGGCCCCCGTTCAAATTCTGCAACTACCATTCGTTTGAATGCATCACTGTACTTTCTTGAGGGGACCGATCTTCCTTTTTCTTCTGCTTTTTCCATCTTAAGTTGACTGGTATGGGTCAACTTTTTTCAGGACGAGACAACTCATAGAAAAAGCCCTCGCGTTCGGCGAGGGCTTTTCCAGAATTCTACTGAACGATCAAAGTCCCAATTGACCTTTGAATTCGCGGAATTCGAGGTCTTTCATTGCCTTGTCACGCAAGCTTGCATCTTTCTGCACTGCCATACCGATATGGTTACGCACACCGTCACCATTATTGGTGCGGGCTGCTATGATCGCCGCCAAGTAATGGCCCATTGCGCTATCCTTATCAGAGCTGCCTTCCAATAATGCACCGGCCCCTGCAGCGTCTCCACCCAACATTTTTGCCAATGCTGAATTGAATGATTTCTCACCACCCATGTTGCCCACAGCAGCGCTGTAATCACCATTCTGAATGTCGATCAGACCTTGGTTGTACTTCACTTCCGGTCCAGCAGCCATTGCTTTCTTGAATAGATCACTTGCCGCCTTGCGATCACCGTTCAAACGAGCGACAACGCCAAGGTTATTGGTGCTGTATGGATTCTCCTGAATGCCGTTCGCCTTTTCGAACTGAGTCTTAGCCTCTTCCAACTTATTCTGCATCATATAGATCATACCAACATTGTTCGCTCCGCGGAAATCCGTAGGATGAACACGCTCAGCTTCCTTATAGATCCGTGCCTTCTCATTCAGGTCGGTGGTAAGTGTTGCCGCGAACAAAAGTTCTTCAACATTCAATGAATCCGGCTGTGTCCGGCTCATCTCCGTAAGCTGCTCATCCGTTTTACCAACGAGGTCGTAGTTCAACTTCATTTCACTACGGCGCAGTTGAGGTAGGATCTCATCTGCGATCTCCTTATACGTAGCAGCCATGTTCTTGATCTCAGACTCACGTTTGCTCACATCAGGATACATCTCCAACACACGCAACACTAGCTCTTTATCCGGAACCGTAGTGCTCGCCTGCATTGCACTCTTGAAACCATCCCAATCCTCTCCACGTGGGCTCAACGTGTAGAACGAATCAAATTTGGCGGTATCAACCTTGGCACGCTTGAGATCTCCTTTAGCCCAATTCATTGCACTCTTAGCACGGTCATCAGCCAAGTTCTCATTGAGACTTAGCTCTCCTTCAGGGCTTGCCCAAGCATCAATGGCCATTCCTTTCAATTGAATATTGCCCTTGGCGGCAAACCCTTTGATGAAAGCAGCCATCGCCTTGATGTCAGCATCTTTCATCTCTGTAGAGCGCACTGAACTTGAATTCACCAAATAATTCAAGGTTGCATCCTGTGAATGGCTAGTGATCCGTTGGAATGCATCCTTACCGATCAACACTTTGTCGTCATTCAACATCAAGTACGGAGTGGTAATAACACCATCAGCTAGTTTGAACTTCTCGAATTGGAGCTCCTTCTTACCCTCTTTTCCTTGCTTACCAAGAATATTTACATAAAGCTCACTCTCTGCCATGCTAGGTGTGAAAGCCACTTTATGCGTGTAGGTATAGGCCTTTCCTGTCTCGTAAGGAATTACGGTATTGTTACCAACAGCCTTTTCACCTTGGAAAAAGACGGTCTTATAAGGTGTTTCACCTCCAGTATAGGTCAATGTCGGAGTAACTTCAGCAAAAGCCTTTTTGTAGAAATATTTCGGCGGGAAATTTCCATTAATGTTGACCTCAACAGAATCCCCTTGAACGATCAATGGATCGGGATTTATAGTGTATTTAATAGTAGCCACATTCTTGTTCATTTTCTTGATGCCACCACATCCTGCGAACATCAGAGCAGAGAGAGTCAAGACTGACAGGGCCTTTAAGTGCCGCTTTTCCATGAATTCGATCCGTTTTTCGGGTTTTCGAGTGCAAGTATAGATACTTATTCGGCTAACATCGTATTCCTATTCTACACAGTTGTTGACAGTGAAACGTTCGGTTCATAGTGTTACCACGCCATAACTGGCCGTACGTTGCTCTGAAAGCAATTCGACGAACCGCTCATAGGCATCGATATCTTTAAGCAAGTCGTGACCTCCTATGTCCACTACTAGCGCACTTTGGGCAGAATATTTCTGCAAATGATCCAAATAATGTTCTTGCAATCGATCCAAATAATCGACGCTGATCTGTTGTTCATAACTCCTGCCTCTCGAACGGATCCTTTCACGCACTCGATCCATACTCAAATACAAATAGACCACCAGCTCCGGTTTGGGTAGGTCCGTGTACATGATACTGTAAAGATCTTTGAACAACGCGGCTTCATCAGCCGGTAATGTAACACTTGCGAATACCAGGGATTTGCCCAACGAATAATCCGCTACCGTACATTCCGTGAATAGATCTTGTTCGGTAATGCGCTTTAATTGGTGGTACCGTTGGGCCAAGAAGGACAACTCCACGGAAAATGCGTAACGGTCAGGTTCTTCATAGAAACGCGGTAGGAAAGGGTTATCATCGAATTCCTCCAGAACCGATCGTCCACTAAATTCAATTGCCAAACGCTTGGCCAAGGTTGTCTTTCCAGCACCGATAAGACCTTCTACGGCAATGTAGGAATATGGAAATGCTGTTCGCTTAACTTCCATTACGTATGGCCAAGCTTGCTCAGTAACTGAAGTACAGAGGTATGTAACGTCGGATGAATGGCATCCGGACAAATATCCGCAGCAGGTGACAAAGCGAACAAGCGTTCATGCATCCTTGGGTGTGGGATCAGAAGATCGTGGTCTTCAACAACACGATCTCCGAACAATAGAATATCAATATCCAGTGTTCTTGGTCCATAGCCCGCGCTATCGGACCGAATACGACCACCTTCATTTTCTATATTCGAACAAATCGCAAGCAATTCGCTCGGGTCCTTATTCGTAAGAATGAGCAACGCCCTGTTCAAGAAAAGCCTATCATCCTCAAAACCGACCGGTACGGTCCAATGGTCACGACTTCGCGCGACTATTTTGCCTGCTATTCGCTCAAGTTCTCCTTCAGCTTTTTGAAGGTATTCGAGTGGTACACCTACGTTACCCCCGAGTAACAGCAGTACTTCATTCTCAACCAACATCGGGTGTAAATCTAACCTGAGCGATGTGATAGTCAAGGCTAGAAATGCCTAGTCCATTCTGCTCTTTTGATCCAGAATTATTCGGATCGGTCACATTGCCTTAAGGGGCACTCCTGCATCCAATGACCGATCATCCCTTCCATCCATTGCGTTATCCGTTCGTGTAACGCAAGGACTCACGGTCGGAATACCACCGTAGCTTCGTGCCGTGATCCAAAACCAACGTATTTAATGAGACAATTCTTCAAATTCATGTTCGCCTCAATGATCGGAACTTTTCTGGTCGGCGTTCTCTTGGTATTCGTATTCATAGGAATGGTAGCCGCTTCCATTGCTTCCGGACTGAACAGTAAAGGAAGCACAGCGAAGATCAAAGATGGCACCGTATTGCATTTAATGTTGGACAATGAGATCGTGGACCGTGGAGAAAAGGACCCGTTCGAGATCGACCTGGGGCCCTTTCAGGCAGAGGCAAAAACCGGATTGAACACTTTGCTAACGAGTATAGAGAACGCCAAAGCAGATGACCATATCGAAGGTATTTTCCTGGACCTTACCTCTTTGCAGACCGGTTTCGCTACGATCAAGGAGATCCGTGAAAAGGTCCTGGAATTCAAAGAAGCCAGCGGCAAACCGGTGATCGCATACAGCGAAATGTATTCGCAAGGCGCATATTATCTGGCCACAGCCGCTGACGCGATCTATTTGCAACCGAAAGGAGAACTGACATTCATGGGCCTACGCAGTGAGTATATGTTCTTCGATGGCTTATTCAAAAAACTGGATATCGATATCCAATTCATCCGTGGCACCAATAACAAGTTCAAAAGTTTTGGGGAGATGTATACCCAAGATCATATGAGCGAAGCCAATAAGGAGCAGAACCGCGCTTTGCTCAGCGGGATGTGGAACGAGTATCTGACCGCAATAAGTGAAAGTCGGAAACTGGATAAAGCAAGACTGAATATTATTGCCGACAGCTTAGAGGTCCGGAATGCTGACGATGCGTTAGCACTTGGGATGATCGACGGAATAAAATTCCGGGACGAGGTTCTGGATATCCTGAAGGATAAAATGGCATTGGACAAAGAAAAGTCAATTGAGTTCGTGCAGTTGCGGAAGTATGCCCAGACGTTCACTCCTTCATTCTCAACAAAGAACGACGGATCAAGCAAGGGCAAGTTGGCGGTGATCTATGCAGAGGGTGGTATTTCCTCGGGCGAAAGTTCTGACGGAACGATCGGCAGTACTTCCCTTTCCGAGACCATTCGCGAAGCGCGTGAAGACACTACGATCAAAGCCATTGTTTTGCGCGTGAACAGCCCAGGTGGAAGCGGTCTGGCGAGTGATGTGATCTGGCGAGAGGTCGCATTGGCAACCAAGGTCAAGCCGGTTATCGTTAGCATGGGTGATGTGGCTGCTTCGGGAGGTTATTACATCAGTGTACCCGCAACGCGGATCTTCGCTGAACCCAACACCATCACTGGTTCAATAGGTGTGTTCGGAATAATACCCAACATGCAGGGCTTCTTCAACAACAAGACAGGGATCACCTTTGATGGTACCAAAACGCACAAGTTCGCGGATATGATGACCATTACCCGCCCTTTGACCGAAGAAGAAAAAGGGATCATTCAGGGCTATGTGGACGATTTCTATACCACATTCAAAGAACGTGTTGCTGAGGGTCGGAAAATGACCGTGGATCAAGTGGATAGCATCGGCCAAGGGCGTGTTTGGACAGGTATTGATGCGAAAGAACGCGGCCTGGTAGATGAACTTGGTGGCTTGGAAGATGCTATTAAAGCTGCAGCTGATATTGCTGGGCTCACGGACTATACCACGACGGAATTGCCTGTTCAGAAAGATCTTCTTGAACAGATCCTGGAAGACATCAGTGGACAGACTAAAGCATGGATGGCCAGTGAAATTATGGGTGAAGACCTGGAGCTATTGGGTCAATTCAAGCGGGCTTCAGAGGTTCGCAAGCAAATGGGCGTTCAAGCCCGGATGGAGTTCGATCTGAATATCAGGTAACCGTTCGCCAGTTCATCGAAAAGCCCCGTATCCAGCGTTCGCCGGTACGGGGCTTTTCTTTCCCTAACATTCAATTAACTAACCAAAACCTGACCCTTGTTACGGAGGTTCTTGAAGAAAGTTCCATTAAGTACTGACCAGGCGCAAGATCAGATAGGTCCATGCTCCCTGGATCACCCAGGTAAGGCTCTGTTCGCAGCTTTCTCCCTAACGCATCAATGACCGAAATAACTTGATCGGTTACAGTGAGGGACGTTGAAAAATGAATAATTCCTGTCGATGGATTAGGGTATAGCTGAAGTCTCGAAGCAACTTGCTCACTAAGCCCTAACACAGGCTGAATAAGCCAATGCGTATCCAGAACCAAGGCTCCGGATCCAATACCACCACAAATATGGAAAGATCCATTCGTTGTTTGCCCTATGCCTCTTATGTCCATTACGGCCTGATCGGTAGGGCTAGCAACCAGGGTACCACTGTAGTTGAGCACTCCTACTTCAGCGACCGGAGATACAATACCACTACCGTTGTATGCGACCGCATCATAATTGTAGCTGATGGCCGAGCCACCAAGCCAGAACGGCCTTCCATTGTATGACCCACATCCGGACCGGTAACTATTTCTGAGCGTAGCTACAGCCGGTAACCAGGTTATTTGAGCAGGGTCTGTCGGATCTATGACTCCGATCCGCAGATCATCCTGGGCACCGAAACTTCCCGAAGATGATGCTCCACCATAATAGAAGATCGTGTCCCCAATGATCGTGCCACTCGCTCCGAATGCCTTATAGCTGTTATTGTTCGGCACAGGTGTACCAACCGACCAAAGATCCAATGCCGGGTCATAGATCTGCACGGCAGGAACGTTCGTGTTCTGACTCCATCCTGTAATAACGAAGATCAGGCTGTCCCTCCAAACCGCTTGGACATGATCATCAATGGGAATAGGGATCGTAGCGCCATCCGTTAACCACGAGTTCGTATTCAGGTCCAACCGATGAACCCGATCCGAACTGCGCTCGAACGGCGATGTCGGAAATACATGGTACCCTCCGACTACGTACGCAACACCATCCACAACACTTGCTGCGGAAGCGATCTTTCCGGAGGTATCCGGGATCTGTGGAAGAACCGTCCAGTTCCCGGAAGCACTGCGATACATGTATGCTTCGCGATGGATGTTCTGCAATTCCAGACCGGTTGTAATACCACCAAACGAATACACGCGTTGATCGCTGTTCACTACGGCTGAACAAACGGCATTATTCGCTGTGGGCATAGGCAAAGGCGCCAAGGGTTGCCAGGACCAATTCACTTGGGCACTCACCATGATGAAATTCGCGAAACAGATCAAGATCAAAAGGCACCTCATCCTATGTTCACATGATAACCAGTATGGTTCCGGATGTTCAACACTCGGCCATCCTCCCAGATCAAATACTGACCTTTAATTCCCATTAACCTTCCGCTGACTTCAGGCGTCTTGGCCAATTGCACGCTTACAACCTTCGGAGGGTAAGCAAGCAATGGATATTCAAGGATCACCGGCTCCTCTTGGGGTAACAGATACTTATGCAGCTCTGCTGGCAACGACGCAAATCCTTGATCGCGGATCTCCTTCAGGCCTTTGCCATCCGGGTCTACTTTTTTAAGCATGGCCCGCCAATTGGTGCGATCCGCAAAGCCAGATTTCAGGTTCACTTCGATCTCACCGGCCAACTGACGGTAAGGAACGCGCGCTATGGCAACAGCAGCAACAGCGCCTTGGTCAATCCAACGCGTTGGAACCTGCGTGCTGCGCGTGATGCCAACCTTGATACCCGAAGTGCGACTGAGATAAACGACGTGCTCCGTAAAGTGATGCTCCTTTTCCCATTCAGGGTCGCGTCCCTCGCCCAAGTGTGCTTTACACAACTCAGGACGTACAATGCATTCCGCAGCTTCAGGGGCGTTCTGCAAACACGGGAAGCAAAACCCTTGCCCGTAGAATTTCTTCACGCGTTTACCACAGCTGCAACAACTCAAAGCTCCTGTTGCATGCACGGCGAATTGCTTACCGATGTAAGGTCCAAGATCGACAAGCCCATCCGGTGATCGGATCGCATAGTGCACTACACCATCAATATTAGCAGGCATTTTCGAGAGCGGGAACCCGTCTATCATCTGTTTTGCATTCAACTTTCGGTGAAGGTATCATCCTGGAAAAAAACGCAGCGCAATTTCCGTTTTCATTGAAGCGACCCATCCACCGCAACACATATTATTATCAACAAGATCGAACATTTTCGAACCAAGTCTTGATCCAATTGTGGTTTGATGGAATAAGTTGGCGATCTTCGCTAGCAGAAATCAGATGCCCTTGAACGCGCTCGTCTCTTTTTTAATAAAGAAACGTCTGCAACAGATCCAACTGTTCCAGGACAATCCTGGTATGGCTCAACTGGAGGTTTTCTTAGCATTGATCCAAGCAGCCAAGTATACTGAGTGGGGTCGTAAATATCACTTCTCTTCGATCACCGACCCGGATGTATTCCGAAGTCGGATGCCGTTGCAGGATTACAACGACCTGAAGCCTGTCGTACAGCGATTGCGCAAGGGTGAACAGAATATCATCTGGCCCACCGATGTGCGTTGGTTTGCAAAGAGCAGCGGCACCACGAATGACAGAAGCAAGTTCATTCCGGTCAGTCGCGAGGCGTTGGAAGATTGCCATTACAAAGGGGGAAAAGACCTTATTGCTTTCCACTATCAGCAATTCCCTGAAAGCAATTTGTATAAAGGCAAGAGCTTGGTCGTGGGAGGTAGCAGCAACATTGAACAATTCCGGGCAGATGCTTATTCCGGAGACCTGAGCGCGATCATCATCCGGAATCTTCCCATTTGGGTCGAAGTACGCAGAACGCCTGTGATGGAAACCGCGTTGATGGATAATTGGGAAGTGAAGATCGAACAAATGGCGCGTGAGACCATGCGCGAAGATGTGACCTGCATTGCTGGTGTACCCTCTTGGACATTGGTGTTGATGAAACGGATCCTTGAGATAACGGGGAAACAGAATATTCTTGAAGTGTGGCCCAATCTGGAATTGTTCATGCATGGTGGCGTGAGCTTCAGACCATATCGTGCACAGTTCGAGGCATTGATCCCATCCCCTACCATGAACTATCTGGAGAGCTATAATGCTTCCGAAGGGTCTTTCGCGATCCAGGACCGGTATGGCGCGGATGACATGTTACTGATGTTGGATTATGGTATCTTCTATGAATTCATTCCATTGAGCGAATTGGATCATGCCAAGCCACGGACCTTGCTTTTGCATGAAGTTGAATTGGATACACATTACGCGATCGTGATCAGCACCAATGCGGGATTGTGGCGGTATATGCCAGGTGATACCGTTCGTTTTACCAGCCTTGCACCGCACCGCGTGCAGGTCAGTGGTCGCACCAAGAGTTTCATCAATGCATTCGGTGAAGAGCTGATCGTGGAGAATGCGGATAAAGGAATACAAGCCGCTTGTAACGCCACAAGAGCCATTGTGAATGAATACACCGCCGGACCAGTTTATATGGATGCCGAACACCTGGGAGGACACGAATGGATCATTGAATTCCAGAACCATCCGAACGATCTGGCCCGATTCGTGGAAGTTCTGGATGTGACCATGAGGCGTCTGAATTCTGACTACGATGCGAAACGCAAAGGTGATATGGCACTTGTGCTGCCCATTGTACGCGCAGTTGCTCCGGGCACGTTCTACGAATGGATGAAACAACGCGGTAAACTGGGCGGCCAGAACAAAGTTCCACGACTGAGCAATGACCGCACATACCTTGATGCGTTGTTGGTACCGGAACTAGCATGAAGGTGTTTCTTCTATTCATAATGTTCGCGAGCTGCGCGAACATGCGCGCGCAAGTTGTTGATCAGCCTATCGTGATCAATGGCCACTTCGATAAATTCACGACGGATGAATTGGGCAATAGCTATGCACTCCGTGGAGATGAACTTGAATTGTTCAATGCCGAAGGAAAGAGTTGGTTACGTAATAGTGTGAAGACTTTCGGGCGCATCGGCACCATCGATGCATTTTATTCCTTGAAGCCGATGTTGTTCGCACCCGAACAAGGTCAGCTTGTCGTTCTTGACAATACATTGAGTGTTCAAGGTAGCGTCATGAACCTCTCTCGTAGTGGGTACACACAAGTGGTGTTGGCCTGCATGAGCGTGCAGAATCATTTCTGGTTCTACGATGAACGGGAAATGGCACTCGTCCGTGCAAACGCTCAATTAAGGCGCACCGCGAACACTGGAAGGATCGATCAACTACTCGGTTTTACTGTGCAACCGATCTCCATGCAAGAGCATGAAAATTGGCTCTTCGTTCATGATAAAGAACATGGACTGTTGGTGTTCGATCTATTCGGTACATACGCCCGCACGATCCCGCTGTTGAACATGCAAAGCTTTGAAGTTCGTGGTGGTGTGATCTATTTCTATGGTGATGATGGACTACAGCGCTATGATATGCGTTCGTTCGAGATAACACCGATCGAGATCCTGCTTGATGAAAATACGACCATTCGCGATGTACGGGTTGAGTTAGGAAAAGCCTATGTTCTGCTCGAAGAATCGATCCTCATTCTACCCTTGAACGGACCAAGATGATCGGATCGTTCGATCGATCCGCTGCAGATCGTTGATCGCGCAATTCATGAATTACCGCGATGCCCCTAGCGACACGTGATGACATGGATCCGAGACCAACGACTTATCCACATCACTATCATCCGTAGAATGTGTCGGGTATCTTCGCGCTCCTAACTACAACAATGCATATCGCGATCGCAGGCAATATCGGCTCCGGAAAAACCACTCTGACAAAGCTGTTGGCCAAACATTACAAGTGGGACCAATTGGAAGAGGCTGTTGACAACAACCCATACTTGTTCGATTTCTATAAGGACATGCAGCGCTGGAGTTTCAACCTCCAGATCTTCTTCCTGAACTCACGCTTTGAACAATTATTGGAGATCCGCCGTAGTGGACGCAATGTGATCCAGGATCGGACGATATACGAGGATGCATTCATTTTCGCTCCCAACTTGCATGCAATGGGGTTGATGACCTCACGCGATTTCGAGAACTACTTCCGGTTGTTCAACAACATGGACAACTCCATTACGCCTCCTGACCTGTTGATCTACTTGCAAGCGCCTGTTGAAAAATTGGTAAAGCAGATCAGCGAACGCGGTCGCGAATACGAGAACAGCATCAGCATTGATTACCTGAAGCGCTTGAACGAACGCTACAATGGATGGATCGAGAAGTATGATAAAGGCAAAGTGCTGATCATCGACGTGGAGGACAACAGTTTCCACAATAACCCGGAACATTTGGGCAAGATCATCAACTCCATTGATGCGGAGATACATGGCTTGTTCCCCTTGGAACCAGCTCAACGAAAAGTAGCGAAAGCAGAACCGAAAGCGGCGGTAAAGACCAAGGCCAAAGCGACGGCGACCACTAAAAAGAAATTAGCGAAGGCTTGAGCGAACTTGCTATCTGTTGAACCAAGAAGCCCCACCTTCAGTAATCCTGAATGTGGGGCTTCTACTTGTAATGGAGGAATATCTTCCTAGACTACTTGCTTCGGGATGTTGTGATCCTTCTCCTCCATAGTGTGAAATATGAGAAGGATCTCAATGCGATCTTAGCATTACTCCATCCGACTTCAGCACTTGTATTCCAGCATTTCAGTCGATCGAATTTGAACCATCCGGATCGCACAAAGAAATAAGGGTTGAACGAACTCACTGTTCGCTCAACCCTTTTTCGCGTTAATTAGGATGCGCAGGAAAAGATCTAGTTGTAATCGGTTTCGGTTACCGTAAAAGCGTTCTCTACCACGTTCTGCTTAACCGTTTCCACTTTTACTACTTCTAATGTTGGCGTTGGTGCCAGATCAGCACTATGCACATTGCTTTCGTTGATATGCGGAGCAATGATCAACGCAACGATCGATGTCAATTTGATCAAAATATTCATGGATGGACCTGAAGTATCCTTGAACGGATCACCAACCGTATCACCAGTAACAGCAGCCTTATGTGGCTCGCTACCCTTCTCAAAGGTCTTGCCGTCGATCACTACACCTTTCTCAAAACTCTTTTTGGCATTGTCCCATGCACCACCAGCATTGTTCTGGAACATGCCCATCAGAACTCCACTTACTGTAATACCAGCAAGCAGACCACCCAATGCTTCGGGGCCAGCCAGGAAGCCGACCAATAAAGGTGAGATCAACGCCAACGCACCAGGAGCGATCATCTCGCGGATCGAAGCCTTGGTACTAATCGCTACACATTTCTCGTACTCCGGTGTTGCGGTGCCTTCCATGATACCGGGAATGTCGCGGAACTGACGACGAACTTCATATACCATGTCCATAGCAGCTTTACCAACAGCACTGATCGCAAGTGAGCTGAAGAAGAACGGGATCATTCCACCGACGAACAACATCGCAAGCACGTTCGCTTTGTAAATATCGATCCCTGTGATGCCTGACATGCCTACATAAGCTGCAAACAATGCAAGAGCCGTTAATGCCGCAGATGCAATGGCGAATCCTTTTCCCGTTGCTGCGGTCGTATTCCCAACAGCATCAAGATTATCCGTGCGCTCACGAACCTCTTTCGGCAAATGGCTCATTTCCGCAATACCACCAGCGTTATCCGCAATAGGACCGAATGCATCAATGGCCAACTGCATTGCCGTTGTGGCCATCATACCTGCCGCGGCAATGGCAACGCCATACATACCTGCCAATTCGAAGGAGCCCCAGATACCTGCAGCGAGGATCAGGATCGGTAATACTGTACTTTCCATACCCATTGCCAAACCTCCGATGACGTTGGTACCATGACCCGTTCCACTTTTCTGTACAATGCTATCAACCGGACGGCGACCCATGCTGGTGTAGTACTCGGTCACCATACTCATCAACGTTCCCACGACCAAACCTAGCATGATGGCGTAGAACACGTTCATGCTTGTGATGTCAACGGAAACACCATTGCGAACGAATTGCATGGTCTCTGGCAACATCCATTTAACCAAAGGATAGCTGGAAACGGCAACAAGGACCATGGATCCCCAGTTACCCATATTCAATGCGGACATTACGCTGTCCGTATCCTTATTGATGCGCACGAAGAAGGTTCCAATAATGCTGAACAGAACTCCAAGGCCGGCGATCACCATTGGCAACAGGATCGGTGCCATACCGCCGAAATTATCAGCGCTGACCACCTCACGACCCAATACCATGGTCGCCAACATAGTGGCCACATAACTGCCGAAAAGGTCGGCACCCATACCTGCCACATCACCCACGTTGTCACCAACGTTATCCGCGATGGTTGCCGGGTTACGCGCATCATCTTCCGGAATACCTGCTTCAACTTTACCTACGAGGTCAGCACCAACGTCCGCCGCTTTGGTGTAGATACCTCCGCCCACACGCGCGAACAATGCAATACTCTCTGCACCCAATGAAAATCCTGCGAGTACTTCCAAGCACTTCATCATTTCAACACCATTCGCACCTGCATCACCAACGTACATGCCCAGGAAAACGATGAATAAGGTGCTCAATCCAACAACAGCTAGACCTGCGACACCCAATCCCATAACGGCACCGCCATTAAAGGATACCTGCAATGCTTTCTTCAAACTGGTGCGCGCTGCCTGTGTGGTCCGAACGTTCGCTTTAGTCGCAATGCTCATGCCGATCCAACCTGCAAATGCACTGAAGAACGCACCGATCAAAAAGGCGATGGCAATTACCCAGTCGCTATTCTCATGTAAGGTTCCACTCCATGCCAAAAGAACAGCAGCTATCGCAGCGAAAATGCCCAATACCTTCCACTCGGCCTTCAAGAATGCGCTAGCACCTCTGGCAATGTAGCCAGCAAGCTTCTGCATGTTCTCGTCACCTGCATCCTGCTTGTTCACCCAAATGGCCTTGGCGATCATCACAACCAGGCCAACCGCTCCCATCAAAGGGATATAGTACATGATCTCACTTCCCATTTCTAATCTGTTGTTCTTTCGTTAACGTTCTGTTCTTCAGCGGAAAAACGCATTGTCCTCGATTTCGAGGGGCCGCAAAAATAGACGAATGGTTGGATCCAGCGGCAGCGAAAAACAGAAGTCTTCACCACGAGCACGCTCGTTCCGTCCTACAACCCTTGAATTTACAGTCTATTTTACCAAATACATCACCTCTTTTACGGCACGTACGGTGCGTTCCACGCTTGGCAAGCTGGCGTCGATCAAAGTCGGTGTAAAAGGCAGAGGAGTATCTGCTTGGTTGATCCTCAGGACCGGTGCATCCAAATGGTCGAACGCATCCTTTTGTACGCGATACGCGATCTCACTTGCAACACTACCGAACGGCCAGTTCTCATCGACCACGACCAACCGGTTCGTCTTTCTTACGCTTTTCAGCACTGTTTCCTTATCCCAAGGACGGATGGTGCGGAGATCGATGACCTCGGCGTCAATTCCTTCTTTAGCTAGTTCATCGGCAGCACCAAGGGCCACTTTCATCATCTTGCCGAAACTTACGATCGTTACATCTTTGCCTTCTTTAGCCACATTTGCAACGCCGATAGGCAATAGATATTCGCCATCAGGGATCTCTCCTTTTTCGCCATACATCCTTTCGCTTTCCATAAAAAGCACGGGGTCGTTATCGCGGATAGCCGACTTCAACAGTCCCTTGGCATCGTATGGGTTACTCACTGTGACCACCTTGAGACCAGGGATATTGGCATAGAACGATTCATAACTCTGACTATGCGTCGCTGCTAATTGTCCAGCGCTGCCGTTGCCTCCCCTGAATACAATGGGAATGTTGAATTGCCCGCCGCTCATCTGCAACATCTTCGCTGCATGGTTAATGATCTGATCACTTGCCAATACGGCAAAGTTCCATGTCATGAACTCCACAATAGGGCGTAGACCGTTCATTGCCGCACCAACGCCGATAGCCGTAAACCCAAGTTCAGAAATGGGCGTATCGATCACTCGCTTTTCCCCGAACTCAGCCAACATACCCTTGCTCACTTTATAAGCGCCATCATACTCCGCAACCTCTTCTCCCATGAGGAAGACATTCTCGTCGCGACGCATTTCTTCGCTCATTGCTTCATTCAATGCTTCACGGAATTGGACTGTACGCATGGTTCTGGTTCGGATGAAAGCACAAAGGTATATCTAGATCATGGTTGTCATTTTTGAACACAATAGTTCGATCAACGGAAGCTTCAAACCAGAGGCATGGACAACCGAATATTACTTCCTCCTTCGAGTTCCGGACGTTTATTAGCGCATCTTATCCACTCGTCTTACCTTCGCGGCCCGCTCCGCAGATTTATGCGGATATCTCGACAGAAAAAGCATGAAGATCCTTGTCCTTATCAGCCACGTGCCGGATACCACAGCACGCATTGGCTTTACAAATGACAATACCCTGTATGATAGCAATGGCGTTACGTTCATTGTAAACCCATACGATGAGTGGTATGCCCTAGTGCGCGGTCTAGAATTGAAAGAAGCTTTAGGAGGAACGGTTACGACCATTACGGTAGGTGGAGCAGAGACCGATCCAACTATCCGCAAAGCGTTGGCTATTGGTGCGGACGATGCTATACGTATTGATGCGGAGCCCACCGAGAGCTATGCTGTTGCCGCGCAAGTTGCAGCTTACGCAAAAGACAGATCCTACGACCTGATCCTCGCTGGTAAGGAGACCATCGATCACAATGGATCACAAGTTGGTCCAATGCTGGCCGAACTATTGGACCTGCCATTCATCTCCCTTGCCAGCAAGTTGGATATTGCTGGAACCACTGCTACTGCGGAACGTGATGTGAAGGGCGATGTTGAGGTCGTTGAGGCTTCTTTGCCTTTGGTAGTTAGCTGTGCGAAAGGAATGGCAGAACAACGCATCCCGAATATGCGTGGGATCATGGCTGCTCGGACAAAACCGCTGACCGTTGTTCCAGCCATCTCAGTAGATGTGTTGACCACGGCCGTTAAGTTCGAATTGCCTCCTCCCAAGCAAGCTGTTAAGATGATCCCAGCCGATAATGCTGGTCAATTGATCGAACTTTTACACTCCGAAGCCAAGGTGATCTGATCAACCCTGAACGAAGTACATCGACCGAATAAGAAAGAACATGAGCACGATCGCATTCATTGATACCCGTGGAGAAAAGATCTCCAAGACCGCATTGGAGACGTTGACCTTCGCGAATACCGTGGCGCAAAAATCCGGTGGCAGTGTTACCGCTATTACGTTCGGAAACACACCGGCAGATCGGTTGGCAACATTGCCTGCAGCAAAGGTCATTGTAGCGCGAAACGCGAATGACGCCGACAGTCAACAGCTGACCAAATTGGTTGCAGAGATCGCACAAAAAGAAAGTGCTCAAGTGATCGTATTCGCGCATGATGCAACCGGAAAAGCAGTTGGACCGCGCGTTGGTGCCCGCTTGAAAGCGGGGCACGTTGCAGGCGTGATCTCATTGCCTGAAATGGATGATGGATTCAAAGTGAGGCGCAATGTCTTTAGTGGCAAGGCCCAGGCTTGGGTCGAGATCAAGAGTGCCACGAAGGTGATCAGCCTTATGCCGAACAGTATTCCCGTGGATAATGCGACCGGCGCAGCTTTAGTGGAAGAATATAAAGGTGACCTGGGAGCATCGAAGATAACCGTGAAAGAAACACGTAAAGCCGGTGAAGGTGTTCCTTTACCTGAGGCGGAATTAGTTGTTAGCGCAGGCCGTGGGATGAAAGGCCCGGAGAACTGGGGCATGATCGAAGAACTCGCCAAAGAGCTTAAAGCAACCACTGCGTGTAGTCGTCCGGTAGCGGACATGCATTGGCGTCCGCATCATGAACATGTTGGTCAAACCGGTGTTGCTATTCGTCCGAATCTGTATATCGCCATTGGGATCAGCGGTGCCATTCAACACCTGGCAGGAGTTAATGGCAGCAAGGTGATCTGTGTGATCAACTCAGACCCGGAAGCACCATTCTTCAAAGCAGCCGACTATGGTATCGTGGGAGACGCATTTACGGTGGTTCCGCAATTGATCGAAGCAGCCAAAAAATTCAACGCAGAAAAATAGTGGTCGGTTCCTTTCATGGTCACCAACCCCGTCCTTCCTCACATCAGTCACCCCGGAACTCGCAAAGCGAACATCCGAGGCTGATCCACTATCTTCACGGCCCGGCACTAGAGTATGGAAAAAGTTGAGCTGCGTTTCCTTCGTATCACGTACAGCCATACTCATGCTGGTGCCTATGCGCTCATATTGTCAGAATCGCATGGCGACCGCAGGCTCCCGATCATTATCGGAGGCGTTGAGGCGCAAGCCATAGCGATCCAAGTAGAGAACATTAAACCAGCAAGGCCGCTAACCCATGATCTGTTCAAGAATTTGAGCGATAAGATGGGGATCACACTGAAGGAAGTGATCATCAACGATCTTGTTGAGGGGATCTTTCACGCGAAGTTGATCTTGGATCAAGGCGGGAACGAAGTGGAGATCGATGCACGAAGTAGTGATGCGATCGCACTAGCGCTCCGTTTCGATTGTCCTATTTCCACGTTCGAATTCATCCTAAGCGCTGCTGGCCTCAAGGTGGATGATGATGAGGAGAACGCCAGCTCCGAGAGCATGATGGAAGGCTCAAAGGAAAAAGGTGGTAGAGATCCTGGTGCCGCCGATACTCTAGAAGAATTGCGTGAATTGCTCGAAGAGGCTCTTGACAACGAGGACTACGAGCGTGCTTCCAAACTCCGCGACGAGATAAAGAAGCGTGAAGGATCTAATTAAGATCAATAGCGCACGATGTAACGGAAGCGCGGTCCTTTTTCTCCTATTTATTCTTACCTACCGCAAGCTTCCTATAATTACAACTGATCAAACCCTACATTAGCGACCTAACCAGTCCTTATGTCGAAATCTGAATCGTGGGGTTCGCGGGTGGGCCTGATCCTCGCCATGGCCGGAAACGCCGTGGGCTTAGGAAACTTCCTCCGCTTCCCAGTGCAAGCTGTCAATAACGGCGGTGGGGCGTTCATCATTCCCTACCTCGTCTGCTTTTTGCTGATGGGTATTCCGCTCCTATGGATCGAATGGTCCATGGGCAGGTTCGGTGGGCGCAGTGGCAACCACAGCACCCCGTACATTCTGGACACAATGCACCGCAGTAACTTCTGGAAGTACTTCGGTGTGTTCGGCATCTTCACCAATATCGGCGTAGCTGCTTATTACTGTTACATCGAAAGCTGGACCATGAGCTATGTGTACCATAGCCTTATCGGCACGTTCCAAGGCATGTCGCAGACGGGCGTGGCCGATTTCTTTACGACTTATGTGGATATAGGAAAAAGTACCACGGGCATTCCTTATGAGGCTGTCGTATTTTACATTCTGTGCTTGGTATTGAACACCTTCATTCTATCCAGAGGCTTGCAGGGCGTTGAGAAAGCTGCGAAGATCGGAATGCCTTTGTTGATCGGATTCGGCGTTTTCCTGGCGTATCGCGGTCTTACATTGGGCACGAGTGGTGCAAGTGCAGAGGTGCCCGGTGCTAGCGCATGGGATGGTCTCAACTTTTTATGGACGCCTCAATTCGATTCACTCTCCAACCCGAAAGTTTGGCTCGCTGCGGCCGGCCAGATCTTCTTCACACTGAGCGTGGGTATGGGTACCATTCACTGTTATGCAGCATACGTTCGAAGTAAAGACGATATCGCGTTGAACGCGGTCAGTGCCGGATTCATGAACGAATTCGTGGAGGTCGTGCTCGGTAGTTCCATCGTGATCCCGATCGCTGCTGGTTATCTCGGACTTGATTGGGTAAAAGAAAATGCAGGCTTCGGTATGGCGTTCCAGACCATGCCGTTCCTGTTCGATAAGTGGGGACCGATCCTTGGTGTGGTCGCCGGTGTAATGTGGTTCGGACTCTTGTTCTTCGCGGGCATCACTAGTAGCTTGGCCATGGGTACACCATGGATGGGATTCATGCGCGATGAATTCGGTTGGGGACGGTTAAAGGGCGCCTGGTCCTTCGGTGCGATCGTTCTAATGCTCGGTTTGCCAACGGTGATCTTCTTCAACCATGGGGTCTTTGATGAGTATGATTATTGGGCCGGCACGGTAAGTCTGGTAGTATTCGCCATGGCGGAAGTGATCCTATTTTCATGGATATTCGGTATGGACAGAGGGTGGAAGGAATTGAATGAAGGTGCTGATATCCGAGTTCCACGCATCTATCGGTTCATCATCAAATACATCACACCCGTAATGCTCATCATCGTTTTCCTTGGTGCTCTCCTAACACCAGTGGGAAATGAATGGTCAGCGGCCTTCAGTTCACTGTTCAATGGCGAAGGTTGGAGTTTGGATAACAGTTCCATAGTGCGGCAAATAGCGAATACCGGGCTTCGAGAACAGATCGCGGCCGCACAAGGCACTCCTGAACTAGCAGGGTTGAAGGACCGGTTGTTCTTTACAAACTTGGCTCGCGGAATTCTATTGACCGCTTTCTTGGGCCTGGGTTTCTTAGTGTACCTTTCCGGTGTTCGCCGCCTTAAAAACCAACGACCAGTATGAACACCATAGCATTGACCTTAATGGTTAGCGTGCAGCTATTAGTCGTAGGCTTGGCCGTGTATTTCTTTTTCAAGGTACTTACAGTAAAGCCGAAGCCTGAGCCGGATAGCTTTACGGATAATGACCCCGCGTAACGGGACGGACCAACTCCGTAATTAACGGCGGAATGACAGGAGCGGATCTCGAAGCCAAACGCTTCCAGGATGCATTCAGCACACGCAAGGTGCTGTTACCTGTGATCATTGGCTTGAGCATTACCGCAATACTCATCTGGCGAAGTTGGGATGTGGAGGCCATGAGACGCGTGGAGTGGACCTGGTCCACCACCTTCTGGATCGTTATGGCTTCACTTAGTTTGGTGGTGCGCGATTGGGCATATATGGTCCGAATTCGTCACCTGGCGGATAAAGAACTGAACTGGTACCGCACGTTCGTGGTGATCATGTTATGGGAGTTCGCTTCCGCCCTCGCGCCGGGTATGGTAGGTGGCGGATTTCTATTTGCTATCCTGATCCTTACGCGAGAAGGGATCGCCGGTGGTAAGAGCATCACCATAATCACGTTCACTTCCTTCCTCGATGGGATATTTCTTGCTGTAATGGCGCCGTTGGTCTATTTCACCATTGGGCGCGAGGCATTGTTCAGTGGTCTTGACCCTGCGGCAGCAGCCTTGGAAACCGGATTCTATGCCTCCTTCTGGACGGTCTATTTCATCATACTGGGCTATAAGATCTTTGTTGGATACGCACTTTTCGTGAATCCGATCTTCGTGAAACGCGCGCTGATAGGGATCTTTTCCGCACCATTGCTCCGGCGCTGGCGGCGGAACATGGTAACGACCGGTGATCAATTGATCGTCGCTGCAAGGGGGTTGCAAAAAAGAGGATGGGATTATTGGTGGCCAGCACTGTTAACGACTTTCATTTCATGGACAGCTCGTTTTTCCATCGTCAATTGTATCCTGCACGCATTCCATCCCGATAGCGCATTGAATGATGCCGTTATTTATGGCAAACAAGTCGTAATGGGCATCATCGTCCTGCTCAGTCCTACACCCGGAGGAAGTGGCTTGGCTGAGTTCATTTTCAACGATTTCCTCGGTATGTTCATTGCCACAGGACTTGCACCAGCGCTTGCACTTCTGTGGAGATTGATGAGCTATTACCCGTACATCGTTATTGGTGTCATACTATTGCCTCGTTGGATCCGTCATAAGGTCCTTAAGCCCTTGAAGAAAAACGTTACAGCCTGATCTCGCTTACTTTCAGCCGCAATTGGACCCTTTACCATGCACGAAACCCGATCGAAGTACCCTTCATTGTCTCGCTCTATGGTAGTGCGCATTGCGCTATTGCTTCTCGTCCTATTACCGCTTCCAGTGTTCGCACAAGCTGAACCCTTACCGATGACCGGGGTTTCGATTTCAGGTATTCTTAGAGGAATATTGGGCATGGCAACGATCGTCGCCATCTCTTGGTTGTTCAGCGCGAAACGTAAGAATGTGGATTGGAAAGTGGTCGGTATCGGACTTGTATTCCAATTGATCCTGGCGGTCTGTGTGCTGTACGTTCCCGCAGTACAATGGGTATTCGAAGTGGTAGGAAAAATGTTCGTCAAGATCCTCGATTTCACCAAGATCGGCAGTGAATTCCTGTTCCGGGATATGATGGATATCAGCAGCTTCGGATTCATTTTCGCATTGCAGATACTGCCCACCATCATCTTCTTCAGCGCTCTTACCAGCGTGCTGTTCTACCTCGGTATCATCCAAAAAGTAGTTTATGCTCTGGCATGGGCACTGAACAAGACCATGAAGTTGAGCGGTGCAGAAAGCCTGAGCACTGCCGGAAACATTTTCCTCGGTCAGACCGAAGCACCGCTAATGATAAAAGCATACTTGGACAAGATGAACAAGAGCGAGATCTTCCTGATCATGGTAGCAGGAATGGCAACTGTAGCTGGTGGTGTTCTAGCGGCATACGTCGGATTCCTGGGTGGCGATGACCCCGTGCAAAAACTCTTTTTCGCTAAGCACCTGCTTACGGCTAGTGTCATGGCTGCTCCTGGTGCTGTTGTTGTTGCCAAAATTTTATTCCCACAGACCGAAGTGATCAACGAACGCATGGAGGTTAGCATGGAAAAGGTAGGTTCCAATTTCCTCGATGCCATGGCGAATGGAACCAGCGAAGGGCTGAAACTCGCTGTGAACGTGGGTGCCATGCTATTGGTCTTCTTCGCATTCATTGCCATGTTCAACTATGCCTTCTTCAAACTAGGGGATGTAACAGGTCTGAATTCGTGGGTCGTGAACATCTCCGGCGGTAACTTCAAAGCATTGTCCTTGGAGTTCATTCTCGGTTATCTTTTTGCGCCACTGATGTGGTTGATCGGTGTAGCCAGCGAAGACATAACACTGACCGGACGATTGGTTGGTGAGAAGATCATTGCCAGTGAATTCGTTGGCTATGAAAGCTTGGCTGGACTAAAAGCCGCGAACGCATTCACATACCAACGGAGCATTGTCATGGCAACTTACATGCTTTGCGGTTTCGCGAATTTCGCCAGCATCGGGATCCAGATCGGTGGTATAGGCTCACTCGCACCTTCCAAACGCGAATGGTTGAGCGAGTTCGGTTTCAGGGCGTTGCTCGGTGGTACGCTTGCTTCGTTGCTCAGTGCTACGATCGTTGGAATGATGATATGAGGGGATGTGTTGATCAGCTGATCAGCTGATTTGTGGGTATGGTCGAAGAGGGAACGCTCTCCGGGTCGTTGCCCGGAGTGACGGATGCGGATGGTTATGATATACTGGGCAAAGGTCTGATCATTGGGAGGCTTTCAGCCTTAGACTTATACAGCCAGCATAGCTCATTGCACTATTAGTTGCTCGGTAGCGTTCAAGGATCATGTCAAAACGTTTAGTGGTGACCATCTGCTTGCTGCTTTGCTTGGCTTCTGCCTTTGTGTTCCGCAACAAATTGGAAGTGCCAGGCACGTTGATGACCCATAATAACGGAGATCGGCTGGATAGTTTGAATGGCGTGGTGGTCTTCCACAATGCAGGCATGGGCAATGTGAGCGGAAGAAATGTGGTGGACGGATACAACGTTGGCTTGAAATACCAGTGTGTGGAATTCGTGAAGCGCTACTATTTGGAGCATTATTCACATCGAATGTCCAATAGTTATGGTCATGCGAAGGACTTCTTTTCATCAGCGATCACAGACGGAGAGATCAATCCGGATAGAGGATTATTGCAGTACACGAATGGAAGCAAGTCCTTACCTATGGTCGGTGATCTGGTTGTCCTTGACGGATGGAAGGGAAATCCATACGGACATGTAGCAATAATAAGTGCCGTGGATGATGGTGAGGTAGAATTGGTCCAGCAGAATACGGGTAGCACACGCGTGGAATACGACCTCGACCTTATCGATGGGCGTTGGAGGATCGATAACATAAGGATCCTGGGATGGTTGCGTATGCCGTGAACAGTGTTGATCACTTTCGGTGTTCTGCGGTGTTCGTGATCTGAACCATTCTACTTTTGGCCCGCTTCGCAATGAAGGAATCGTGGCATAAAGGGATACCATCCAAAGTACAGGCCATTGCCTGGGCGCAACTCGAGCGACTTCGGCAATGGGTGCTCAACAGTAACGCCAAGAACTTCGTGCTACTTGCACTACCGTATCAAGTGAGTGCCATCTTAACGGCATTGGTTGCGGTGGGCTATACCAAAGCTTTTCAATGGGCAGCCCGTTGGAACCATGGTCTTATCGATTCAAACCCACAGCTGATCTTCCTTACCGCACCCATCGCATTCCTTGCCAGTTGGTGGATGGTCCGTTTTTTTTCACCCATGGCAGGTGGTAGCGGTATTCCGCAATTGATCGCAGCGGTAGAGACCGGGAATGATGAAGAAGAAAAAGATGGAAGTTGGCGTTTTCTGAATTTCCGGATCATTATTGTAAAGATCGCATCCAGTATCGCATTGGTTCTTGGCGGCGGCGCGATCGGCCGTGAGGGCCCTACCCTTCAAATTGCTGGAAGCATTTATCGTACGGTCCACAAACTACTCCCACCCTTCTGGCCCAAAGTGAGCCGCAAGGTGATGATGGTGACCGGAGGTGCTGCTGGACTTAGCGCGGCTTTCAATACTCCCCTTGGCGGGATCGTATTTGCCATCGAGGAATTAACGCGCACGCACATCGCCAAATTCAGAACGGCCGTATTAAGCTCGGTGATCCTAAGTGGAATGACGGCGCAATGGTTACTTGGACCATACCTGTTATATGGTTACCCAAAAGTAGCCACAGTTGGTATTTCATTCATGTACAAACTGCTTGCGATCAGCGCCGTTTGCGGTTTCGTCGGTGCAGTTTCAAGTAAGATGATGTTGTTGCTTGATAGGATCCGTCAAAGCCTCAAAGGGTGGACTCCACAGATGCTCTTCGTGCTAGCATGCGCTTTCGTTTTTTCCGGCGTGGTCTATACGTTCGGCTCCATCTCATTAGGAAGTGGTGATAATCTATTGGACGCCTACCTTTTTGAGGATGTACCCAACCCCACTTTCGCGAATGCTGCAGGACGTGTATTCGGCAATCTGTTCACGATGGGAGCCGGTGGTGCTGGTGGTATGTTCGCACCGTCGCTGAGTTCCGGTGCTGCGATAGGTGGTTTGTTCGGATCATGGTTCGATGTGGATCGCGGTGAACTGAACATGCTCGTGCTCGGTGGTATGTGCGCATTCCTCACCGCCGTTACCCGCTCACCATTCACCAGTGCGATCCTTGTTCTGGAAATGACCGACCGCCACAGTGTGATCTTCCAATTGATGTACGCCTGTATGATCGCGTCCATCGTTGCACATGCCGTTGATAACCGATCCGTTTATGACCGTTTGAAAGCGAAGTTGCTGGATCAGGTGAAATTGATGCCGCACAAGGGTAGGTCATGAAGTCGCTGCTCAAAAAGGATCCACTGTTGTCCACTTGTTCGTAAACTGTGAAAACCCTTCACGGGGTTATCGGTAATTTTGCAACGCACAACATTCCAAGGACCGATCCATGCAGCAATACCACGACCTTCTTCGACACATTCTGAATAATGGAACGCGCAAGGAAGACCGCACCGGTACCGGAACGCTGAGTTGCTTCGGTTATCAGATGCGCTTCGATCTAGCCGATGGTTTTCCCCTGCTTACCACGAAAAAACTCCATACCAAAAGCATCATCCATGAGCTCCTCTGGTTCTTGAAGGGTGATACCAATATCAAGTACCTGCAGGATAATGGTGTGAAGATCTGGGACGAATGGGCAGACGCTGATGGGAACCTCGGTCCGGTATATGGTTATCAATGGCGCAACTGGCCAGCACCCAATGGTGGAAGCATCGATCAGATCACCAAATTGGTGGACATGATCAAAAAGAATCCGGATAGCAGACGACTGATCGTTACCGCATGGAACCCAGCCGATGTGGATCGTATGGCACTCCCACCCTGCCATTGTTTGTTCCAATTCTATGTCGCCGATGGTAAGCTGAGTTGCCAACTCTATCAACGCAGCGCCGATACATTTTTGGGTGTGCCCTTCAACATTGCGAGCTATGCATTGCTCACCTTAATGATGGCGCAAGTATGCGGCCTGAAGCCAGGGGCGTTCATCCACACGTTCGGTGATGTGCATTTGTATGCCGACCATTTGGAACAAGCGCAATTGCAACTTACCCGTGATATTCGTCCATTACCGAAGTTGGTGCTCGATCCAACGATCACCGATCTTTTCGAATTCAAGTTCGAACACTTCACATTGACCGATTACGATCCACATCCGCATATTAAAGCAGCGGTGTCCGTATGATCGTTTCAGCTATTGTAGCCGTTGCGGATAACGGTGTTATCGGACGGGACAGTGACCTTCCTTGGCATTTGCCGGACGACATGAAGTTCTTTCAGCGTACAACGCGTGGCCACCACATTATTACTGGACGGAAGAACTACGAGACCATTCCACTGAAATACCGACCGTTGAATGATCGCGTGAACATTATTGTTACTCGCAACGAAAAGTACAAAGCCGATGGTGCCGTGGTAGTGCATTCCCTGAAGGCTGCACTCGACCTTGCTGAACGTTCAGGAGAAGTAGAGGTGTTCATTATTGGCGGTGGACAGATCTATTCCGAAGCGCTCAAGAATGACCTTGTCGATAAGCTGTATATCACGGAAGTACATGCTGAAATAGAAGGTGATACGCGATTCCCTTGGATCGATGTCGGCAACTGGCAGGAGACAGATCGCAAACTGCATCGTCACGATGAAAGGCACGAATTCGACTTTAGTTTCGTTGTATTGGAACGTATCGGTTAAACCTTTTGGTCCGGTAAAGCGTCAAAAGCCCACCAACACCTTCTCAACATGCTCGTAAGAAATTCAGTTTTGTCACTGGTCGTTATGGCCTTTCTATTTACTTCATGCCGCAGAGAAAAGGAACCTGTCCTTGATCTGGACTACACCAGTGCCAGCGATAATTCACGTGCCGAGGATGTCTTCAATGACATGCTCCTTCAGGTGGATAATGCAGTTGACGAGAATGGCTTGCGCGATGAATGTGCACCTATCGTTTCGTTCGACACGACTTCCACTCCGCGTACGATCACGCTCGATTTTGGTTCTGTGAATTGTACTGCTTCGAATGGCAGGCTGCGCCGTGGTCGTATCCAAGTAAGCTATACCGGTCGCTATCGAGACCAAGGAACCGTGATCACCATTACACCGGACAACTATCACGTCAATAATGTATTCGTCCAGGGATCCAAGACGGTGACCAACCTAGGCCCCAATACCGATGGAGATCTCGCATTCAGCGTTGTGGTGAATGGAACACTTACTGCTGATGATGGTTCCTGGACCTCAACACATCAAGCACAACGCACACGAACATGGATCGAAGGTTCAACAACAGCCCAAGTTCTGGATGATGTTTACTTGATCACGGGGAACGGAAGTGGCGTTAACCGGAATGGCGTTGCCTACTCCCTCGCGATCACCAATGCATTGCGTGTGCAAGTAGGATGCCCGTGGATCACGCAGGGAACTGTACAGATCACACCAGTGGGAAGACCCGTAGTTGGGATCGATTACGGAAGTGGTGCGTGCGACGGCACCCTTACAGTTACTGTAAACGGACAAACGTATACGGTTACGATCGGTTGAGCAACGCATTTGTATTGAAGAGCATATCAGGTTCCTCACTGGTTGAAATTAGCGCAACTGTTTGAATGGTGCGCATGTGAACACTGGGGATAATACTGAGAGCAATAGCCAGCTGAAGCATTCTAACTTCGCGGCATGCACTTACCCATTATCGTTACTCGGTGCAACCGGGTATCACGCGTCATTCTCTTGTTTGTTTTTCTCTCCTTCGCACTTGCTTCTTCGGCACAACGCCCGCCCGCTCAGCCTAACGCCGCGGAGATCCTGCACAAGATGCAGAAGCTCCAAGTGGTGGGCAGCGTGTTGTATATCGTGGCGCACCCCGATGATGAGAACACCAAATTGATCGCGTGGCTCGCCAATGGCAAGAAAGTGCGCACAGGCAACCTCAGCCTCACGCGCGGTGATGGCGGACAAAACCTGATCGGCCCTGAACTCGGCGATGCACTCGGCATCATCCGCACGCAGGAATTGCTGGAAGCGCGGCGCATCGATGGTGGCGAGCAGTTCTTCACCCGCGCGGTGGACTTCGGGTACAGCAAGAGCGCTGACGAGAGCTTTGAGAAATGGGGGAAGCAGGAAGTGCTGAGTGATGTGGTGCGTGTGATCCGCATGTTCAGGCCGGACATCATCATCACGCGCTTCTCGCACATTCCCGGTGGCACCCACGGCCATCACACCGCCAGCGCCATCCTCGCGCACGAGGCCTTCGACCTGGCCGGTGACCCGAACGCATTTCCAGAGCAACTGAAGGAAGGCCTTGAAGTGTGGCAACCGCGCCGCTTGTTCCACAACGGCAGCACGTGGTGGCGAAAGGACCTTGCGGATATCGTGAAGACCGACCCCGATTGGTTCGCGGTGGATGTGGGCGGCTACGACCCCTTGTTGGGCCTGAGCTACACGGAGATCGCTGGGCGCAGCCGCAGCATGCACAAGAGCCAAGGATTTGGTGCCGCCGAAACGCGCGGCGAGCAATTGGAATACCTCCACTTCGAGAAAGGCGATAGGCCAAAGGGCGATGACATTTTCGAGGGAATCGATATGACGTGGGGGCGGATAGTAGGCGGTGCGTTTGTCCAAACAGTTGCTAACGATGCGATCAACTTATTTGAACCCAATAGCCCAGAGAATGTTAGCAAGCATCTCAACGATATACAAGGAGCGATTCAAGAGTTAATGAGAATGCAAAAGCACTCTGCACTTTGGTCAATACTCAGCTCTCGCCATGATCTCGCACTCGCTCTCCTAAGGGACCTGAATAGCGTGTCGTTCGAGTTACTTTCCGAACGTGCTACATGGGCATGGAATGATTCGGTTCCATTGGAATCAAATGTGCTCGTTCGGGGTTCGCTTCTTGTAAAATACTCAATACACGCAACAAGTTGGCCATGGATGGATACCGTGGTTCCTTGGACAGAGGAGAAAACGACAGAGACGATCTTCCGCGTACCGCGACCGAATACCATAGACGAACCGTATTGGTTAGCCAAGGAAAAAGTGCGGGCACTCTATTCTCCCCTAGCCGAAGGATTTCAGCCGACACTTCAGTCATCCGTAAATGCATCATTCATGGCCGGGTTAGACGAAGAAAGACCACAAACCTGGTTGAGCTCATCGGTCTTTTACAAATGGGTCGACCGCGTGGACGGCGAACGCATCCGCCCAGTGTATGTCACGCCCGTCGCCTCCATCATTCCAAAGACCGAGATCCTGATCGCACGCGGCGGAACGCAGACAATAACCGTGGAAGTGGAAGCACTCACCGACGACCTACTTGGTGAACTGACAATGAGCGTACCCGCTGGTTGGAATGATGCCGGGTCCGGTGTTCCTGTCTGGAAAGCCACACAAAAGGTGAACATCGCGAAGCGCAACGAACGGCAGTCCTTCACCTTCCAATTGATACCGGGAGAGAACGCCAAGGCCGGTGCCGTGAAGTTCGAGTTCGTCGGTCCCAAAGGAAAAGCCGATCGCACCTTGCACGAGATCGACTACCCGCACATCATGGCGCAGGTGTACTACACGCCCGCCGAGGTGAAGTTGATCCCGCTGGATGTGAAGGTGAACGCCACGCTCGTCGGCTACATCAAAGGCGCCGGTGATGATGTGCCGCAAGCGATCGAACGCCTTGGTGTCACCGTGGATATGATCGATCCTTCCACAGCCACCTTGGCAAGCATCTCGAAGTACGATGCGATCGTGGTCGGCATTCGCGCCTACAACACCGAGAAGGCCATGGAGCAATTCAATCCGGTGCTGATGCAATTCGTGGAGAATGGCGGCACCGTCGTGGCACAGTACAACACGCAAAGCCGCGACATGATCCTTCCCGATTCGTTGATCGGTCCCTACCCTTTCAAACTTTCGCGTGACCGCGTTACCGTTGAAGAAGCTCCACCAACATTCCCCGATCCGAAGCATCCGCTGTTGAACACCCCGAACACCATCACGGTTGCCGACTTCGATGGCTGGGTGCAGGAACGCGGACTCTACTTCGTAGGTGAACGCGATCCGAAATACACGGCGCTGATCTCTTGGAATGATCCAGGTGAAGAACCACTTGAAGGCGCGTTGATCACGTGCGACTATGGCAAAGGACGGTACATCTACAC
>JAGNUG010000070.1 GCA_017987115.1 Flavobacteriales bacterium
GGCTGGGCCGATGAAGCTTATCAACCCGTTCAAAGCAATGCATTGGCAGGAACCTCAATGGTATCCTTTAATCAGTAACCAGAACCTTTAATTCGAGGGTCTTATTCGGACGTTCTTAGTTGAGCTGCGGCATTCAGTATAGCGAGCATTCGAACCACCGATGCGTCCCAAGCATACTCCTTCTCCACGAATGCGCGACCGGCCTTCCCCATACTGATACGAAGGACCTCCGAGGCCAAAAGTTCGGCAATGCGCAATGCAGCGCTAGCCGGATCATTTCCAGGCACAATGAACCCGGTTGAATCATTGACTACGACTTCCGGCAGACCACCAACACTGCTTACTACCACAGGAATCTCGCAGGCCGATGCTTCAATAACGGCCACTCCGAAACTTTCCTGCCTGCTCAACGCTACATAGACATCCAATCTTGCCAATTCAGATGGGACCTTGTCATGCTGTACGCGTGGGACGAACGTGACCCGCTCGGTCAAGCCTCTTTTCTGCACCAAGGCACGAAGCTCATTTTCCTGTGGTCCCGAACCGACCAATCGTAGAACAGGCAACGGCTCCAGATCCTTACTGAGCAATGCAAAAGCTTCGATCAAAAGGTCGATACCGTACGTATCCGCGAGCGACTTCACCGTACCAACGACCAGTGCTTTGGACTCACTGGACCGGTCGGGTCGAGGTCTGAACACCGATGTATCCACACCGAACGGAACGATGTCGATGAGTTCGATCCCAGGACAAACTTCGCGAACCCTTGCGGCCATTGCCTTACTTGTGGAAACGACCTTATCGGCACGTTTCAAATTATCACGCAGCAACCGCAGTTGCATGGGCCCTTCTTCCGGGAACTGATAAACATCGCTCCCCCAAACATTCAGGACCAGCGGCGTATGGCCTACCCAACGCGCCAATGTGCCGTATCCGGAGGCGTAATGTGCGTTGACAACATGAGGCCTTATTTCATGTACCAACCGTTTCAACCGCGGCCCATTCACGATATAGCCAAGGCCCTTTGCATGCGGGAAACGGTGCAATACAACGGCCGGTAAAAGCGGGTCAACAGGGTCATGCTGCGTAACCAAATGCACCACCACACCTTTGGCTGCCAATGCATTTGCCCACCGGATGGTATGCACGGAGCTCGCCCCGGAAAGCATTAGAACTGTTAGCGACGATTGATCCATGGGACTAAATAGTTCGCTTGTGTTCAACGGTTGGTTCGTAAGGTTGATGGATCCAGTTTCTTACGGAACAGCAAGAACTTAAAAATGCCCTGCCAATAGCCAATTCCGTACGCAATATGGACCGTAAGAAATGCGATCACTATCCATACATACGCACCAAGTCGTTCTGCCTTCATGGCGATCCGGAACGAAGTCAACTTCAAAACACTGAAATAAACGAAAATGAGACCAACCCAGATCCATATCAATTGAACATTCACGAATGCCAAGAACGGCAGCAGGAATAGCGCAGCAACGAATAGTGGCGGCACGAATTGCCGGAGCGTTGCAGGTGCCCCTAGTTTCAGGTTCACCAACGGTTTGAACAACCCATATTCGCGGTACATGCGCCACAGTTTCGCGATCGTGTCCCGTGTGAAATACTTTATTCGAACTTGAGGAAGTAGAAAGATCTTGCCGCCATATTTGATGATCCGGCCATTGTGTTCATCATCCTGATTCCTGAACAGCTCTTCATCGAAAAAGCCAATACGATCGAACAGTTCGCGTCTGAAACATCCGTAAGGCACGGTATCCACCTCACGCTCGCCATCCGTTCCGGTCCGGAAATGAGCATTACCTACCCCTAACCCAGTGCTTAGCACTTGCGCGATGGCCCACGCCTTATCAGAATTGTTTGCAGGTAAGGTATCCCAAACGCCACCTACATTATCCGCACGAAGTCGCTCTAATGCTTCGATAAGTGTTACCACGTAGTTCGTGGGATAACGTGAATGTGCATCCAACCGAACAATATACTTCCCCTTCGATCCTCGAATTGCAGCATTCAATCCATGGGGCACTACTCCTGCTGGGTTCTCGATCAGATGAACTTCGGTTCGGGACTTACTTAAGGCCAGCACTTTTTTATGCGTATCATCGGTACTTGGCCCTACAGCGACAAGAACTTCAAGACCAAAGTCACCACGTTCCTGCGCCAATGCATCACGAATTGCATGTTCAATGAACGGCCCTTCGTTACGGCATGGTATGATGATGCTTACCACGGGTTTCATCGCACTTCACAAAAGAGAGCCTTTCCGTTCATTTTCCATGCAAGCGACGAAAGTACCCAATGCAGCAATACGCGCTATCCTATAGGCTATTAGCGTATGCACCAACAAGAAGGTCAAGGGTGATATCGGATCCATCCGCCCTTCACGCTGGGAAACCGTTCGTACGAGCCACCGTGATGCGATCATTCATTAGCCCGTATCTTCACCAACGAACAATGGAACACATGGATTTTTTTCAATGGCACTGGTGGGCAGGAATAGCCATCTTAATGGTAATCGCGGAGATATTCGTTCCCGGCTTCTTTTTGGTATGCCTGGGCATTGGTTGCGTTGGCGCTAGTGCCGTAGCTGCCTTGGGATTTGGACCAGCTACTCAGCTGATCACATTCTCCGCCCTATCGTTGGTGGCTTTTTTCACCATCCGCCCGATCCTGATGAAACGCATGTGGAAGGACAATGGCGTGCGTACGAACATTGATGCGTTGATCGGCCAACGCGGTCGGGTGACGGAAGACTTCCAACCGGGACTTCGTCTAGGTCGCGTTAATGTCGGTGGCGATGATTGGCGCGCCGAATGCACCACGGACAAAGCACTGCACGTGGGTGATCTTGTATCCGTTGTACGAGTAGAAAGCAACACCCTTATTGTAGAACCCCTTAACTCGAATTGAACCATGGATGCCTCCCTCGTAATTCCTATTCTTATTGCCCTTTTGGTGGTCTTTGTAATTGCCAAAGGAGTTCGTATCGTTCAACAAAGTGAAACAATGGTTATCGAGCGTCTAGGTCGTTACCACAAAACGCTCAGCGCTGGGTTCAACATTCTGATACCGATCCTGGACAAACCACGCCCTATTACCTACCGCTTAAGCCGCGACCTGCCTGATGGTAACCGATATGTGCAGCTCATCAAGAAGGAGCGCATCGATATGCGTGAAACCGTTTATGATTTCGCGAAGCAGAACGTGATTACAAAAGACAACGTGGGTACGGAGATCAACGCCCTACTCTACTTCCAAGTAATGGACCCGATCAAAGCGATGTACGAGATCGAGAACCTGCCGTTGGCCATTGAAAAACTTACTCAGACAACGCTCCGTAACGTGATCGGAGAGTTGGACCTGGATGAATGCTTAACAAGCCGGGATACGATCAACGCCAAGCTGCGCAACATTCTGGATGATGCCAGCAACAAATGGGGCGTTAAGGTGAACCGTGTGGAATTGCAAGACATCAACCCACCGCGCGACATCCGCGAAGCGATGGAAAAGCAGATGCGTGCAGAGCGTGACAAGCGTGCCCAGATCATTGATGCAGAAGGAACCAAGCGCGCCGTGATCCTACAAGCAGAAGGCGTACAGCAGAAACAGATCAACGAAGCCGAAGGACAAAAACAAGCACAGATCCTGGAAGCTGAAGGAGATGCACAAGCCCGCATCCGCCGTGCCCAAGGTGAGGCCGAAGCCATTAAGTTGGTTACACAAGCCATTGGCGGTACCAAAGCCGACCCTGCTAACTACCTCATAGCCATGCGCTACTTGGAGACCTTAGCAGAAATGACCAGCGGTCAGAACAATAAGGTGGTGTACATCCCGTACGAGGCAACCGGCGTACTAAGCAGTGTAGGTGGGATTAAGGACATGCTGGATGCTGGGAAGGTGTTGAAGGGGTGATGATCAACGAAGTGAAGGCAACGGATAGCTGATATTTTTTTTAGGGAAAGGAGCCATGATCCCGGGTCCGCATTTCACAATTGTGTTATCTTTTTGCTTAGTTGCGAGTTTTGGCTCCATTAACTGTGTTCAGTCCCAAGACTCGTTTGAATTAAATAATCATATCGGCCGCTCGGATTCAGCCGAAGTTATCAATACAATAAAACGTTACTTCCGGCATAATGCGAATCAAGATGGTGATTCATTGGTTCAGGTTGTAGACTGCCGGAAATTCATGTTATCGCGTTATCCCGAGATAGAGTCCGGGCACACTGACACTGTGGATTGCGCTGTTTTTATATCCTTCCAGGAGAAAATGTGGCGAATCGGTAGTGCAATCGGCAAGGCTAAAGGGCAATCACCACTGAGTCCAGCAGATACCAGTTCTGCAGAGACTTCGTTGGTTTGGCCTTCAAGCCTCACCATTGAATCGATCAACCCACGTTCGAGTACTGTTGCCGTTGACTCCGCAATGGTTATCAGCCTTCAGCGAAACGGCGCCGGGGTATGGAAAGTCGTTAGCTACAGAACTCGCAACTAAACTCGGATGTGCTAATGCTCGGTCCGTGCCCCCATGGATCCAGTGAATCTAGAGTTGCTCCCTCAGATCTCCAAACCAGCGCCGGGTCTGTCCGCTGCATTTGAGCGGACGACCCTGCGATCTCGAAAACTCACGCAATACGCAAGAACGCCTTAGCCGTCATTACGCGGAGCAGCGAGCGTTTGAAGCCTTTTTCGTCGCGCGTAATAATGAAATCCACTGTTTAACCCACCCCAGGGTGATCTCCATCAACTCGCGCCCGCAGAAAAACCTCCGCTTTGTCTCCGCTTTGGGACCCTGCGGTCTCGAAGCCCATTTAACAATTAAAACTAAAAAGGCCCGATCGAGATCCGATCGGGCCTTTTAATGGAAGAACACTAAGCTTAGTGAGCCACCGTGATCTTGGTGTTCACCACTTGATCATTGAAAGTGATGCGTACCATGTATGCACCATTGCTCAATGCAGAAAGATCCAAGTTCTTAACGTGCGCACCAGAAGCAAGTGATCCGAAGTTCTGTGTGTAAACGGCTTGACCAGTAAGCGCCAGCACTTCAACAGATGCTTTGGCATTCTCTTTCAAGTCGAAAGAAAGCGTAGCAGGACCATTCACAGGGTTCGGGAACAAGTTCAATGAGTTATTCGCCAACAACTCATCAATACCGACCTGATAGGTTCCTTCGAATACGTCCATCTCTTCTGTATAGCTTCCTGCACCGCTAATGATCTCGGTATTGTTGCTATCGAACACCTTGTAATATGAAGCTGCACCAACAAGACCATCACCATAGAAATCAGTGATATGGAACGTGAAACAGTCAGACTCCGTATAAGGAACCAGAATGGTGTACAACGTGTTGTTACCATAAGCATTCGGATGCGCAGCAGGAGCTCCTGTACCAATGCCAATATTGGTTAGACCAACATTGGGATTTCCACCTGAACCGATCACTGCACCAACGCTATTGCGGATCTCCCAATAGATCTCGTTACCCCAAGCATCAGACCTGATCTTTACGGTAACGTCATTCGGAGAACTTGCTGCAAGACCAATAGGGTCCGAAGTGGAAGTATCATCGGAAGCATCAGGATCCGCAACACCATTCGGGTTGGAGACCGTAATGTTGAGAACGTTGCTGGCAACAGCATTGAAGGTGATCGCAGGAAGGGTCATCTCGTCCTTCTGGTAGGTCGTAAGCGAACCGGTCCAGTTGTATGTCTGATCAGTTCCACCGTTCACGTTGTATGTAACGGTTGCGGAGGTCAGAACGTCGTTACCGGTATTCTGGATCTTGAACAATGGTGTGATGGTCTGCGTGCCTGAACAAACGTTGTCAGGTAGGCCAGCGATCGAACTTGCACCAGCATTCACAGCGTTAGGTACGGTGATATCGATATCGCTATCGCGTGCAGCTTGATGGATGAATTTATCAGCATCGTTCTGGATCAATGCAACCACTTCCAACTCGTCATAATTGTAGATATTCAAAGAGCTCAGGTCGAATGATTCGTTGATCGTGTATGTATCGCCAGGTGCCCAGCTTGTACTAAGTGTGATACCGGCCGGTCCATTCACGAATTTCTTGAATACATGGTGGAACTCGGTTTCACCATTTGTACCATTGAACGCTAGGTCTTCCGTGTGGATCAACTTCTCGGTAATGATCAAGCGCAGCTTTAATGTACCGCTAGCAGCTGAATAAGCTGATATATTACCTGTGATGTTCATCATTGTGCCGTTGACCGATCCGGAGACCGTCAGGTCGAACTCGGATGTCTCAGCGTACGTGTTATTGATGCGCGCCTGTGTAACGTAGCTAACAGCTTGTGCGCCGGAAGAACCGTTCATTACCACATTAGGTGCAGCATCTACATCCGAATAATAGGTATTGATCCGTGATTGCACCTCGGAGGTGTTATCGTTGTACATGGCATCAACACCTGGCCACCAAACTTGATAACCAACAAAAACCGCTTTGGTGGAGTTAGCGTCCAAAATGGCCTGTAGACCAGGATTTTGACTAGCGCAAGGTGGGCAGGAAGCCTGAGTGGCCTCTTCTACAACACACATACGCGGTGACTGGGCAAAAACCGATACGGACAGACCGATCAGCGCTGCAGAAAAACCGAACTTCGTAATGTTATTCATGTTCTATGGATCTGGTTTTCAGGAAATTTGGAAATGATTCAGTGATGCCTTGTTCCAGGCAGACGTGCAATGTAAATAACAACCTTGCACCAACGAGCCCTACCAAACCCTACAATGGAGTTCATATTGGAATCTTAATTTTACGCAAAGGAACTCAGTAGCCAGATCGATCAACCTCCACATCATGACAAAAAGCCATGATCCTGGCACATACCCCTGAGTCCTCGGCACGGAATTTGTCCGAATCACCGTTCCGAAATGTAGACCCCGTCAAGCGGTTAGGCCATCGGCCATCCGAAGAGATAGTCGACTCTATCATACATTTGACTCGGCACGTTTCATCATGGACATACGCACATTATTTTTTGGCTTCGTGCTAGCTGTCAACTCAATTCCGGCATCGTGTTATGGCCAAACCTATTTCACTACGCTTGGACTTCGGCTTGGCAATGGAAGTCCAACGCGTATGGTTGGCCTCACAGCCCAACAACGCATCGCTAAGAAAATCACCTTGGAAGGTATCGTACAAACGGATTTTAACCGCAATACAACTGGTCACCTAATGTTGCAGGGGCATCAGAACATTCTATCCAGACGACTTAATCTTTACGTGGGAGCAGGTCCGTCCGTAGGCACCGAAGTAAGCACCTTTGAGGATAAGGAAACCCGCCAGATCATAACCACCGTTGGGAATAATACAGTGGGTGTTGACCTCGCTATCGGAGCAGAGGTCACATTGATCGGGTACAACATTTCGGTTGACTATAAGCCGAATTTCAATGTTGTAGGGCGTGAGCCATGGGTAACTACACAAGTAGGGATCTCCATTCGCGGTGTTCTGATCTCCAACAAAAACCAGAAAAAGCGGATCCGAGAACGCAAACGATCCCAACGTCAGGACGACCGGCAAGACGCCCGTGAAAAAAGACAGAAGAAAAGAGGCAAGAACAACGATAAACCGTGGCTCGAAGACTGGTACAGGAAAGTGTTCAAGAAAGACAAGAAGAGGTGATGATCTTCACCTGATCACCATCCTTGATGGCGCTCCTAGCCTTGAAACCAGAATGTTAGGAACCGTATGAATTCCTCAGGGACTCAGGGCTACGAGTATGTCTCAGGATTACGACAAGACGGAGACCGAAGATCTGGAACACACATCTTGTACATTCAAACAGTCATTTCAGGACCTCGTTCCTTAATTCGACACAGGGACCGGTACACCGACCACCACCCCTGCTCACACCCTACCTAAATGAAAGAGCGCATCACCTTGGTTCACTACCGGTGAGGTGTTCACGCATAGGACCTGCCCTGAGAATGGTGCGCGCATTTGATGCTGCCATGTACCGTAAGGGTCATTGATATTGGCCAATGTTGTTCCTTTTTCAACATGATGTCCATTTGCAACAATGATCTCCAGCAATCCGGAATGATTAGCCCTTACCCAACTGGATGTTTCCAATTCCGCGGCCCCCCGAGCTGGTTGCCGAGCACCTGTCCACATGTCCAACCCTTCCAGAACGCGGGTAATGCCACGAATGCCTTCAGTGGTAGTTTGTTCATCGAATTGTTTGGAAGCACCGCTTTCGAAAAGCAGGTACGGTGTGTCTTTCGTGACCATGTATTGCCGAAGTGTTCCTGCAATTATCTTGGACTTGAGGATCACCGGTGGATCGAACATTCGTGCAAGTAAAAGTGCGCGCTGATCACCTTCGGTGTAGCGCAATTGAGGGTAATTCATACGTTGAGCTCCGCCGGCATGCAGATCGATCACAACATCAGCTGCGGGCAACACTTCCTTTACCAACGAATTGGCCAACCGTGACCCAAGTGATCCGTTGGCCGAACCTGGGAAATAGCGGTTCAGATCGCGTCCATCAGGCAATTCGCGCTGCATGGCAATGAATCCGAATACATTCAGTACCGGAATTGCGATCAACGTTCCTTTTTCCAAAGGCCGTTTCTTAAGATCCACCAAGATCCGTCGGATCACTTCGATCCCGGCGACCTCATCACCATGTACCGCAGCCATGATCAGCACCGAAGGACCATCCTGTCTGGCGCGGTGAACTACAACGGGTATATCGACCTGGGTACGAGTGTACAACTTAGCCACTTGCATATCCAACGTAACATGTTCGCCAGGCCTGATACTCTCACCGAGTACTTGGATCAGTTTACAGGCCGATGGGTCAGATTTCTTTTTTGAGCGTGGCATTGAGGCGACCAAGCTATCCTTTGACGGGCACCTTGATCAGTAAGCTGAGTGATCTTTATCCACTGCACCGTACTGATCTTCATACTTTACAAACTGACCTTATGGCGATCACTAGGAAATTGGACGTGTCATTCACAAGGCAATTATGTTGATCACGATCTCATGTGAAATTACCTAGAAAATACTCCTTCACAGGGAAAAAAGGCATTTGAAATAAATTAATTCAGCTCCATTACTACTGGCAGGTGATCACTGTAACCAGCTTTATAGCTATCGCCGGCGTAAGTTCTATCCGGGCTTTTCCCGTAACGCGGATGGTCGAATAATAGGCGTTCATCCCACAAGGCCTTGGCGACTTTCACTTTGGGTAGAAAAGCCCGGCTTACGATCATCTGATCAAGATAGGACCAAGTCCCTTGGTAATTGTAGGATCCGTGGCCTTGCGGCGTATCAATGCACATCAGGTCGAATAGATCCGCAGTGGCACTACGATCGCAGACTGCACCAAGACCTTCTTTGACACTGCGGTCCATAGGGCTATCATTGAGATCACCCATGATCACGATCTGCGCATTCGCATCATCGGCAAGAATGTCATCTACTTTTTGCCGAACCGCGTATGCAGCTGCCATGCGTTTCGGTTCACTGATCTCCTGCCCTCCATGGCGGCTTGGCCAGTGGTTTACAAATACATGAAGTACCTCCCCTTTTGCCAAGCCCAATTCAACATACAGAACATCACGTGTTCGATCGTCCGGGATCGTAACGCTCAACGCCTCCTCACTGAGCACTTGTGCATATCCGTCTCGAACAAGCAAGGCAACATCGATCCCGCGTTCATCCGGCGAATCATGATGGACAACAGTATATCCCTTCAATGATAATGTCCGTGCAAGATCCTCGACCACTTCCCTATTCTCCACTTCTTCCAAGCTGATCAGTATTGGCAATTCGCTTCCCGTCCAAGAGATCGCTTCTGCAAGATGCTTCAGTTTCGTCTCATACCGCTCATTGGTCCAATTCAATTTACCCTTAGGCGTAAAATCCTGGTCGTTGATCGATGGGTCGGCTTTGGTATCGAAGAGATTTTCCACGTTATAATTTACGATCCGCTGGCCTGCGATCGATACCAGTTCGATATTATTCGCCCCAACAGGAACAGAAGGCACTTCGGCCACCTTAGTCCCATTGGCAGGTACCCCACAGCCGGTCGATATCAGAACGCCGATCAGGCAATGATGGATCGAGATCTTCATGATCACCTATCGTTTTGGTTTTACACCGAGCCAACCAAGCAACCCTCGCATCAATACAGAGGAGGCCGTTCTTCCGATCTGGCGCACCATGGTATTCTTACTGATCTTTTCCAACGTACTGGGTTCTACTTTTACAGCTTTTGGCTTTGCCTTGGTTTTCTCGACCGCCTCAACTTCGACGTGGTCATTCAATCGTTTCTCCAAGATCTCAAATGCGCTTTCCCGATCGATCTCCTCGTTGTATTTCTTCACGAGCGCGCTTCCTGCTACCAATCCATTGATCTCCAACTCACTGAGCACATCCATGCGCGACAACGGTGCTCGCAGCAACGTGTGAGCAAGAGGCGTCGGGTTGCCTTTTTCGCTCAATGCGGTCACCAATGCTTCTCCAATGCCAAGTGACGTGATCAGTTCTTCGGTATCATAGAATTCGGTGATCGGATAATTCTGCGCAGTTTTCTTGATCGTGGTGCGGTCCTTGGCCGTAAAAGCCCGCAGTGAGTGCTGCACCTTCAATCCCAATTGGCCGAGTACGCTTTCCGGAACATCGCTCGGATCCTGTGTGCAGAAATAGATACCTACACCTTTTGAGCGGATCAGTTTGATGATGGTCTCTATCTGCTCCAATAGCGCCTTGGTCGCAGTATCAAAGATCAAATGGGCTTCATCGATGAAGATCACCAACTTCGGCTTTTCCGGGTCACCGACCTCAGGGAATTTAGCGTAGATCTCTGCTAGGAGAGAAAGCATGAACGTACTGAACAGGCGCGGTTTTCCTTGAACATCAACTAACCGCACGATGTGTACTACTCCTTTGCCATCCTTTGCAGATAGTAGGTCTTCAGCATCAAAACTGCGTTCCCCGAAAAACACCACTGCGCCTTGTTGTTCGATCTCTATCAGTTTGCGCATGATCACATTCACCGAAGCAGATGAAACCTGACCGTATTCTTTTTCGATCTCGTTCTTGCCTTCGCCCGTAACGAATTGGAGCATACGTCGCAGGTCCTTGATATCGAGCAACGGCAATGCATTATCATCGCAATACTTGAAGATCAGTGAAAGGATACTGCCTTGCGTATCGTTCAATTCCAGGATGCGCCCAAGCAGCACCGGACCAAATTCGCTCACCGTAGCACGTAGTCGTGCACCGGGTTCGTTGCTGAGGGTCAATAACTCCACGGGCATGGCCTGCGGTTCATAGGCAAATCCCAATTTGGCGTGCCGTTCATCGATCTTCGGATGTGCCATACCGGGTGCCGCAATACCGCTGAGGTCGCCTTTCACGTCCATCAGCAGAACGGGAACACCTTTCAGTGAAAGTTGCTCGCTGATCACCTGCAATGTCTTGGTCTTTCCGCTTCCGGTAGAACCGCAGATCAACCCATGTCGGTTCATGGTACGAAGCGGCACGCGCACGTAAGCGTTCAATGGCACCTCACCGTTCAACAAAGCACCACCAAGTAAAATGCTGTCTCCCTTGAACGTATTCCCTTCAATGATCGCCGTAGCGAATTTGGCTGTGTCTTTCATGGTTCCTTCGCCCCAAAGGAACAACAGGTGGGCGGATCAGATCGGCACGTTAACGCTATTCACAAATTTTCATGATCAAAATGAAGGACTTCGATCAATGAGATCAGATAGCTTTCCCCTTACCTCATTCCGAACTTTTATTGGATCAATTGAACAAAACCGGGTCGAATTGGCTTTCATACGAACAACAGTATATCGAACATGTCGAATCAATTGATCATTGGCGCTTCCAGCGGAATTGGGGCGGCTCTTGCGTCAACATTAGAGCAAAGTGGCTTCAACGTTTATACAACCTATAACACGCAAAAGCCATCAAGCACCGAAAGAGCGCAACAATTCAACGTACTTGACGCAACCTTCGACCCGGCTTTTCTACCCGATGAATTGCATGGATTCACTTACTGTCCAGGCCGCATAGATCTAAAGCCATTTGGTCGGATACGGCAAAGTGATCTGGAAATGGACCTTGCTCTCCAGGTCATTGGCGCAGTTAAGACGCTACAGATCGTCCTGCCACGATTGAAGGCTTCGGGCAACGCATCGGTAGTATTCCTTTCCACGGTTGCTGTTAGTGCCGGATTCAATTACCATGCGCAAGTGGCTATTTCCAAAGGTGCATTGGAAGGGTTGACCCGTGCCCTTGCAGCTGAATTCGCGCCAACGATCCGTTTTAACGCGATCGCTCCATCGTTGACCGACACGCCCTTAGCAAAGACCTTGTTGAACAGCGACGCTAAACGTGAAGCAAATGCAGCCCGACATCCACTTAAACGGATCGGCACACCCAACGACATTGCAGAAATGGCCGCGTTCCTATTGTCCAACAAAGCTTCATGGATCACAGGCCAGGTCATGCATGTGGATGGCGGAATGTCCAGCATTCGTTCTTGAATGGACCTTGTGAGTGGCAATGTTGTTCTCGATGACCAAAAAAGTTCAACTGCGACCATCGCACGTTGTAGTTGAGAGATTACTGTCACCAGTAGGGTTTGTAGCATAATGCCTAAGGGGATTTGCCGCGTCACTGTGAATCTCCAATTGACCGTCAAGTAACACGCTAACCGAATCGGATACGATCAACAGAATACCGACCACTACCTGCAAATAACAAGGCCACGAAAGCACCCAGGTAAACGAAAGCTAATTCGGACTCTTTGAAGGGCGCATCGGCCTTCACCATGAAAACGATAACGGCCATCGCAATGATCAGCGGTATGGTGGCGATCCGTGTCCACAATCCGAGAGCGACCAATACTGCACAGAGCACTTCGGCCACCAGGATCAGGATCAGTGACACGGTGGATCCCAGCCCGAACGGATCCGCGAAATGTTCAGCCACTTTGGAGAATGCCATCAGTTTGGGCCAACCATGTTGCCAGAACATGGCACCACCTGCGGTTAAACGCAGAAAAAGCATTCCCAGGTCTTCGTTGATGGATTCGCTGTTGAGCAACATGTGCAGTGGTTAAGGCTGCGAAACTAAGCGTCCTGCAATATCCCGAAACTTCGACGAATACGACTTTTGAACCGACAAGTGCGAACATTTCTTGGACCGTTGCGTAAGAATGGACCATGAAAACACTTCTACTCGTGCTTGCATTGGCTATTCCCGTAGTTGGAATTGCCCAAGGATCCGCCCAGCAAGAGTTGGCCGGTATCTCAACCTTACGTTCCAATGAACGCTCCGAAGCAGGCTCTGCTTCCGTGACCATTGAAGCTCCGCTCGATCGCGGTGCTGCATACAACCGTGCTCTAAGTCGGATCACAATGGGCGACGCTGAAGGTGCGCTGACGGACCTTGATCGCATACTTGAGCTGGACCCTTCCAACACTCGTGGTCTGTTAAGTCGCGCAAAGGCATATGCGATGTTGGGTGAATCCGATGCCGCCAAGGCGGATCTGGAGATCATTCGCATGCTGAATACGATCGGAGCCGAAGCGGAAAGTGCATTGCATCAACTTGGAGAACTCGCCATACAGGAAGGTGATATGTACGAAGCCGAGCGCAACTACGAGCGGCTGGTACAAATTGCTCCTAAGGATGCATTGGCGTTCTGCAATTTGGGTATCACAAAGGCATCTCACACCAACGGATATGATGCTTTGGCCGATCTGGATACGTCCATTGCATTGGACCCCACCATCGCGAAAGCACATTTGCATCGTGCAATACTGTTGCTGCGTCACGGCCGTAGCGACGAAGCATGCGCAGCAATGCTACAAGCACGGGAAATGGGCGACCCGACGGTGGAACAACTCCTATTCCTGCATTGTCAGTAGGATCAAGAAAATACCACTCTCCCGCACGAGGCTATCTCACTATGAGGTAGCCTCTTTTTGTTCGGAAACTTCGTTTACTCCTGGATGTAGATCAACTTGAAAGCTTCCCCAAAGTTCGCCCGGATGCGCGCCCACAGTCACGGTAAGTCCACTGAACTATGATGCAGAGCAATACAAGATCTAGGATTGCATTGAACAAAAATACCCAAATGGCTATCGATCCAATTACTTGGTTCTTGGTGAAAGATCGATCTTCTTGAAATGGCGCGGATCGATCGTACCAAGATCGACATCATCGACCTTCTCTTCGGTCAGGATGTCATATACATTTCTGAAAATTATTTTCAATCTCTTGGGCATGATGGTCCGATAAAAATTCATGAGCTTGCTTTTACCAGCCTTTACATTTCCCGTTCTAGTGGAATTTACCGTATCCCAAACACCAACATAGTCACTTTGCTGGGGTGTCTGGAACCGAGAAGTATTTTCGATCTTCTTAGCAATGATGACCAGCGTAGCCGGTGAAGAATTCACTAATTCAACCCTGGATCTCGCAACCAACGGATCAGTCACTTCATAGACACTGTTATTGGTCTTGAGCAACATTTTTTGAACGGAGAACCCATTCTCGGCTGAGAATACACGGAAGTACAATTCAGGGCTGAATTGGTAGAACCCATGTCCCATTTGGTTGTTAGCTGGTGTAATACCAATGTAATGACCACCAATTTCCAAACAGTCCATACAATTCTTGATCGCTACGGGAAAATTAAAAACATGTTCTATGGTTCCACCATCCACAATGGCAGAAAAGGAATTGTGATACTGTTCCGATATGGGTTCGTTCATGTCATGAATGATCGATGCATCCTCATAATCGGAAAAGTCCAGACTTTCGACCTGTTGAGCCCCTAAAAGTTTGAACAAAGGCTCCGAGTAGTTCGTATCGAATGACACCTCCGTAACTTGATCCGGACCAGATGGGACGTAGATGGATCGTAGTTCGCCAATATCTTCTTTTGATACGAATAATTGAAGTCTTCCTAAGGTGAGTGTCTTTGAGAATGATACCCCAAAGGCGCTTTTCGCGAAAAACAGTATTTCAGAATCTTTTCTTGTTATTCCCATTTTCTTCGTTAGGTCCGTGTCAACGTCGTTAATGAATAATGACCTATACCGGTTCAGGTCTTACCAACTTCTTTCAATTTGATCTTTCGCGAAGCCAATTGACTGGGTTTTTCGATCAATCTCCAGAAAGCATAGGCAGACACGATCGAAATGAACAAAGCTATTGCTACAACTAAGAATTTTTCGATCGGAGATGAGATCCAAACAGATATGAAATTGATGAATGATACACCTACGATGGTATGCAATAAATATAACGAGTAAGATATATCTCCCATGAACGAACCAACTTTGGTTTCGAACTTAGGAAATAAATGAATGACCAAAAGTGTTGCAAATGCTATTGATAGATCCAGGAGGCCTTTGTGCATGTATACCGCAATGGAGCATATCAACATCACAATAATAAATTCGGTCAAAGTATATTTCTTCGAGATAAAAAGTGCATAAAAAATACCGAGTCCGAAAAAAGAAGACCAACCGAAAAAAAAATTATTGTTCGTAAATAAAAAAGGTAATCCAATGATGAGTGCATAAAAGATCAAACGCAACACTAGCTTATTTGACAATGCCAGAGGGAACAATAGAGCAAGAAAGATATAGTATTGAAATTCGATCGAAAGGGTCCAAAACACCGGATTGATCCAGTTCGCTCCTTCAACGAACGGTATCAAATAACCAACATGAAGAACGATATCCATAAAAGAAGGCACCAGGTCTACATCCGCTGCCGAAGGAATGAAATTCCTCACATGCAGATATATCACGCCAAGAACTACCGCTGCCAGATATGGAGGTTCTATCCGTACGAACCGTCGTAATAAATATTTACCGAACAAATTGACCTTATAGTTCGACCTTATCATTGATAACGGAATAACTATTCCGGAAATGATAAAGAATACATGGATACCCTTTCTACCATATTCGAAAACATCAATAACGTTCTGGTCATTCCAATAAAGCGTAGTGATTATGACAAAATGATAAAAACAAACACTCAGTGCAGCAAATCCTCTTAACGAATTAATGACAACAATCTGATCTGAATTCCCTCTCATATTTTACCTAACGAGATCCAAAAGAGGCTGTGCTCCATTTTAGATCAATAAACATCCTAACCGTGTTATTGAAGTCAATTTTTGCTAAGACGCAAAGGTCTCGAAAAGTTGCCTAATACCCGATTTATTTAGTTGCAGAGGGTATGTGCTGGTTCAGCGTGGAATGATCAACGACATGCAATTACCTTTGCGCCCCGTTTTCAGTGCCGTTGTAGGGCAGGGAACGCTAAGAAATGAAGATCAATGTCACCTTACCGGATGGAAGCATCCGAGAATACGACCACGGCGTTTCGGCCATGGACGTGGCCAAGAGCATCAGCGAAGGCCTTGCAAGAAATGTACTTAGTGCGAAAGTGAACGGCGAAGTGCGTGATGCGGACCGTCCATTGCCTGGAGATTGCAGCCTTGCTCTATTAACGTGGAACGACGATGAAGGTAAGGCTACCATGTGGCACTCATCCGCCCACTTGATGGCCGAAGCGTTGGAGGCGCTTTACCCCGGTACCAAATTCGGTATCGGCCCGCCCATTGAGAATGGGTTCTATTACGACATCGACCTTGGTGAACGGACGATCGGCGAAGGCGAATTCGCCGCTATCGAGGCCAAAATGAAGGAGCTGGCCGGAAAGAAGCTCACGTTTGAGCGAAAGGAGATCTCCAAGGCAGATGCCATTGCCTACTTCAAAGAGAAAGGCGACGAATACAAGCTGGAACTGATCGATGGTTTGAATGACGGAGAGATCACGCTCTACACCCAAGGCAATTTCACCGACCTATGCCGCGGCCCGCATATTCCGAACACCGGTTTCATAAAGGCGACCAAGGTCATGTCTGTTGCTGGTGCATACTGGCGCGGAGATGAGACCCGCAAACAATTGACGCGCCTATACGGCATCACCTTCCCAAAACAAAAGGAACTTGATGAATACCTAGTGCTGCTGGAAGAAGCAAAGAAGCGC
>JAGNUG010000179.1 GCA_017987115.1 Flavobacteriales bacterium
ATCGTTCATGGCCGGAATGATAGGTGCTAGCATGGCGAGCACAGGAACGCCAGCTTTGCTTAGTGTTTCGATCGTCCGTAAACGCATACTTATTGTGCTTGTCCGGGGTTCAAGCACACGACGTAATGCCTCATCCTGTGTAGTTAGACTGATTGCCACACCCGCCAAATTTCGTGATGCCATTTCTGTGAGTATATCAATATCCCGCAGTACCAGCGCATTCTTCGTGATCACACCAATTGGTTGACCGAAGACCTGAGCAACCCTTAGGATCTTCCGTGTAATCCCTTCCTTCCGCTCTACTGGTTGGTAACAGTCCGTATTTCCGCTGATGGAGATCGTCCCTACATCCCATTTTGAGGATCGCAAGGCTTTGTCCAATAGATCGGCAGCGTTCCGTTTTACGATGATCGTGCGTTCGAAATCCAGACCTGCACTATAACCCCAATACTCATGGGTAGGCCGGGCATAACAATAGGCACAACCATGCTCACAGCCCTGGTAAGGGTTCACACTCCACTCAATTTCAATATCCTTTGAGGTCACCTTGTTCAGAATTGACTTGGCGTGACCAACAATGAACTTCGTCCGGGAGTTATCCACCTCCAGTTCGCCATCCTCGTTCAACAAGGCATCCACGCCTACTCGCTCCCAGATCCCGTAAGCATTCTGCAGGTATCTATTAGCCGGTTGAATTGCCGCTCCCCTTCCTTTGACAGGCTTATTGTCGATCGACATTGCCTTAATGTAGATGATCGAATTGAATGAACAATGACGATCCGTTCGATCCATACGAATAGTTTTGCCGGCCCATCCAATTCACTCTTTTACAGACCTATCATGCATCGATCAATTTATGTACTCCCTTTACTAGCGATCGGTTGTGGTTCATCAACACCTCCTGATGATCAAGCAATCCAAATCTCTGCAGATACATTAACTGTGGTTAAGGACAGCTTGATCGCGTCCGGTGAAAGTCATTTCAAAAGCCTGAAGAAATTAACGTTCGGTGGTGATAATGCGGAGGCGTATTGGAGCTTTGCTGGTGACAAACTGATCTTTCAAGCAAACAATCCAGCTTGGGGTGAAAAATGCGACCAGATCTACGTTTTCGATCCTTTTCTGGATGACCTTTCCGAACGATCACCTAAGAAGATCAGTCTGAACGGTGGCCGTACAACTTGTAGTTATTTTCTACCAGGTGATAGTTTGGTCCTATTCGGGAGTACGCACCTTGGAAGTGTTGAATGTCCGGCTGTACCAGAACATAGGTCTGATGGCAAATACGTATGGCCTATCTACCCGTCTTTCGACATTTTCGTGAGTGATCTGAACGGCAACATTCGAAAGCAGCTCACCAAGACGGATGGGTATGACGCCGAAGCAACGGTTTCGCCAATGGGAGATCGGATCGTGTTCACGAGTATGCGAAGCGGTGATATGGAGCTATACACAATGAATATTGATGGTTCCGATGTTAAGCAGATCACCAATACCTTAGGTTATGATGGCGGTGCTTTCTTCAGTCCGGATGGAACCAAATTGCTATGGCGAGCAAGCCGCATGAAGACCAAGGAAGAAGAAGCAGAGTACAAGCAACTGCTGAAGGAAGGCTTGGTCATGCCAACAAATATGGAACTCTATGTTGCCAATGCGGATGGCAGCGATGCACAAAAGATAACCGATCTTGGCAAGGCGAACTGGGCACCATTCTGGCATCCTAGTGGTAACAAAGTGATCTTCGCAAGCAATCACACCGCACCTCGAGGATTTCCGTTCACGTTATACATGATAAACGTGGACGGTACTGGTCTGGAGCAGGTTAGTTTCAGTGACCAGTTCGATGCGTTCCCGGTCTTTAGCCCGGACGGGAAATACCTTGTGTTCAGTAGTAATAGGGCAAACGGAGGAACGCGTGAAACGAACCTCTTTTTAGCCGAATGGGCCGATTGAAGTACCTAGTGGCTGCGTTTGTGATCGTGATCAATGGATCGTTCGTTCTCAATGACCATTCGAAATGATCAGCTAACAACGATCTTCGTGCGTTAATGGTGAGTGAACAAAAATCAAGTTGGAGACAACGGCTGGGTACACGTTGGGGCGTTAGCTCCGGCCGAGTACTAGTGATACTGTTGGTATTCGCTTGCACAGGCTTCACGGTTCTTTTCCTGAAACAGCCCATAGTTGCTTTTTTTTCCGGAGAAGGTGATCAACCGTTGCTTTTCACGATAGCCTATTACATTTTGATCCTACCGATCTACAACGTATTTCTATTGATCTATGGCGCGATCTTCGGTCAATTCAAATTTTTCTGGGCGTTCGAGAAGCGATTTTTTTCGCGGATCTTCGGGAAACGGACCAAGCACTAACCTATTGGGACGGGGTTAGGATCCACCTTCGGTGAATTCCTAGGAACCCCTTAATGCTCTATGAATGCGGGCGGCCTGGAATAATGGCCGAGCGCGTAAGCGACATGCCCAAACGGTTATAACACGCCATCCGATAGAGCGAAGCTCCTCAGCCTTCGCAAGATCGCGCTCAACATTGCGGTCCAGCTTCTTGTGCCAAAATTTACTGTGACTCTTAGGCCGAGGAGGGGTACAATACGGGCAACTATGCCAAAAACATCCGTGTACGAAAACCGCTACCTTCTTACCAACGAATGCTAGATCCGGCCTTCCCGGGGCTTTGTTGTAATGCAATCGATATCCGCGGATCCCCGTTTCTACCAAAACGCTTCGCAATGCCAATTCCGGTGCCGTATTCCGTGCACGGATCCTACTCATTTGAGCGCTGATATGCGCTGTACTCGGAGTTGGTGAACGGCCGTCACGAAGATAGGTGCGTACCATAGCGCAAAGTTAGAGTTGCCAAACGGCACCAACGCACTACACTGATCATGAAAGTGCATGATCGGATCCACAGTTAGCGGCTCGGAGTTGCACCAGCAATTTGCTCATCTGCGTCTTCGAACGTCTCGCGGTCAAAGATCTCCTGTGAACATGAAATTCCATCCTTGAAAAAAAAGACGCCACCCCACTTGTGCGTTACTTTCCGGTATTCGGTTTCCACTCCGGCAGTTTCATAGATAACAAGTTTGATCACCTTGGAGGGCTCTACAATAAGGTCTTCGTGTCGCACAGTTACAGGCCTGAGGTGTTCCGGTACATCATTTTGTTCCATACGTGGAACTGCACGTGCAGGTCTGACCGGACTCTCAACGAACCCTGGAGTTGCAGCTATGGACCTTCTGCCTTCTGACCCGCTGTTTACGTCGGCAAGTGTCGTATTGACCTTAGCCGCTGGTTTCACCTGCACTGGTTCGGGTTTTACAGCAATTTCAGGTTCCGGCTTTTCTTCTTTGATCGGTTCAACCCTTAGAGCAACCTGACTCTCTTGTTCCTTTCGCAGCTTTTCTGCTTGTGCTATTTCCTCTTCGCGTTTCAATTGAGCGTTACGCTCCTCTTCTGCGCTTGCTAATGCCGCTTTAGCATTGGCTTCTTCCTGCTTCTTAGCTGCTGCTTCCACTTTGGCGAGTTCCTTAGCTTGTTGCGCTTTTTGCTTTTCCAGTTCCGCAGCTTTCTTCGCGTCCTCTTTTTGTCGTTCTTCAACTTGGTCCAGAACCGCCTGCAATTGGCTCTGGATGGATTTCGTATAGTCCGTGTCATAGTCGAAATCACCCATGGAAGGTTCGTATCTGATTTTTCCAACGGGTTGATTGAATACCACGATGTTGATGTCATCATACTGCTGAAAGAGCGAAACAGCGAAATCAAAAGGCAGGAAATCCTTCGTCGGTGCGTCCGATGGAACAGTAGTATTGAACGAGAGCTTCTTGCTCACGTAACCGTTCTTTTCAAAGCTGATGATGTAGTTGGCATTCACATCCATGACTACACTGAACTTGTTCAGATCCGTGGTGATGGTCCGTTCCTTAACGCCATTCTTATAAATGACTGCACGAGAACCCTGTACATCTCCGCCCTCGATCTTAATGCGACCATTGACCTGTAGCGTTGATTGTGCGTACGCAGTAATGCTTGGTCCAATAACACAGATGCACATGGCCAGGAAGCGGCCAAAGTCATATATCATTCTACTCTTCATACCGGATCTCTGCTGCGTTTTACGGTGATCCGGATCTTAGGGTTACCGGACGTTCCAATTCTCCGACCGACCAATTCGATCATTGATGGACAGTTCAGGTACCAAGCATATTCGTAAACGAACTGCGGTTTCAATACTTGTTCGATGAAACCTCCTTGGATGGCCTACGTACAAATGGCACCGACCGATGAAAACACTATTGACCACCACAGCAGCGATCTCGCTTTCACTGTCCATTAATGCGCAGTCCTATATGGATGCGTCCAATCCACCCGCAGACGCGGAGGTGATGTTCAAGACAGGTGAAGCAGCGTATCGATCAGGAGATCATAAAGGAGCAATTCTCTATTTCAGTGAAACATTGAAGGCTGACCCGAA
>JAGNUG010000071.1 GCA_017987115.1 Flavobacteriales bacterium
CGTTCCAGAGAACTGGGGCGTTAATAACATCGCACCGCTCGATCTATATCCTATCACTCCATCCGCTGACGCGCATAACGGTTCATTGGCGGCCCGTGGTGAAGTACTTCAGAACCCCATCTTTACAGACCAGGTCGTATCTCCTACTATGCAGACAGCTAGTGGAGTTCCAGTGACGGGCAACCCTTCTTCCATTACGGGATGGTACAAATTCGGGCCGACCCAGTCCACAACCAATCTTGTGATCGGTCTTACAGTACTGGATGTCAACGGTATGTTGACGGGGAATGGCACGGTACAATACTTCGACGCACAGGATCAATACACGCAATTCACTGTACCTATTAATTATGATATAGGAACCACAGATCCCGCGGCGTCCGTGACCATTTCGTTCATTATTGCGGATGCAGAACCTAATGGCGCTTTGGGGTCCTGGTTCCTTGTGGATGATATCATGGTTGATGGCGCGAATGGATTCGAGGACCTTCGCGGGCCTTCAGCAGTAGTGGGATACCCTTATCCCTCGCCATTCTCAGGTACTACGGTACTTCCCTTTTCATCTGATTCCAATGTTCCGATCAGCGTTGATGTAGTGGATATTCTAGGTCGTACGATCGAAACCATTTCCAGTATTAGAACGGGACAAGGAAAAAACTCGGTGGAATGGACACCGACCAGCGCTCAACCGAACGGGGTCTACTTCCTGCGTTTCGCCGAAGAGCAAGGTGTTGCAGTAAGGCGGGTCGTTCTTCAACGCTGAGCACTGGACCGATCCTTGGAATAGGATAGCGTTAGTAGCTGCTTAACGAATAAGGCTAAAATGGAACAGGCGCCCGAGAAGAGCGCCTGTTCCGCATTCAACTATGGAAGCCTACTTAACTATTACACGCTTCGCCATTCTATCACTTTCAGTGACAACCCTGAATACGTACGTTCCGGAGTTCACTGCTGTAGGTAGATCGAAACGATACGTACCGCCCTGCGACAAAATTCGGGTCTCTTGCAAAACTATGCGACCGGTCAAGTCGAGAAGTTCGATCGTCCCTGTACCGCTGGAGCCATTGAAATTCAAAACCAATTGATCAACAGCAGGATTAGGGTAGACGCTCCAGTTTTCTGCGTTCTCTTCATTGATACCAACGAAACAGGAGGTTCCTACAACGCTCACGCTGTACTCACCTACTTGACCAACACTCGGATCCAATACAACGGGCATCAGATAAGTGCCCGGTTCCAAGTTATCCCAGAAGTAAATGTAATTGCCATCACCACATGCCGTGTTGCTGAAACTGGTGAACGTTACCAGATCACCTGCTGGACAATCCCTGCTGAAAAAGCCGAAGACATTACTGAACACCGGATCCTGTCCGCAATAACTTACCGTAACATCCAGACATTCCGTGGTCGTGAAGGCATGCCAAAGAACCGGAGCCCCTGCGAATGAAGATCCTGGCACCCAATCATTGGCGGCTGTGGCGTTGGTGTTATCTCCATTGAAGACCAAGGTCTCTCCTAGCACAAGCTCATCCGGAGAGACCTGATCGCAGAAATCATTGAAACATCCCGTCGCACTGACCTCTATACTGTATGCCCCGATCGAATTCTGACCAGGGTCCAACACTACAGGTATGTAATACGTATTGGCTGGAACAGCATCATAGGTATAGATGATATTTCCGTCAGCACACGTAGTCGTTGTACTGAATACCGTTACCTGATCTGCAGGGCAAGTGGTACTGAGGAACCCGAATACATTGCCAAAAACCGGGGATTGTCCACAGAATGCAACCGTAATGTTCGAACACTGCGTGGTCGTAACGGCATGCCAAACCACCGGCGCACCATTGAAAGGAGATGTAGCGACGAAATCATTCGTAGCGGTTGCATTGGTGTTGTCACCTGTAAAGGTGAGCGTTGAACCTACCTCAAGTGTTCCAGCCGTGATCGTTGCACACAGATCATTGAAACAGTTCGAAGCACTTACGGTCACCGAATACGGCCCTACGGACCCGGATGCTTGTTCAAGCACAATAGGAACGTAGTACGTACCCATAGGCAGATCATTCCAGTTATAGATCACATTTCCATTTGCGCACGTTTCAGTGGTAGAAAAATTCACGGTATTGTCCGCTGGGCAGTCCGTACTTAGAATTCCGAACACCGTTCCCCAACCTGCGGTGGTTCCACAATAGCTTACTGTGATATTCGTGCAGGACTCCGTTGTGAAGGCATGCCACTTTACCGGAGCTCCAGCAAATGGTGAGGTTGTTACAAAATCTCCTGTCGGAGTGGCATTCGTAACATCACCTGTGAAGGTTAGTGTTTCTCCTACCGAGATCGGGATAGCAGGCGCATTATTGCAGAAATCCAGATCACACGCCTCAGCGCTCAAAAGAACACTATAGGCGCCAACCGATCCTTGCGCAACATCCTTCACCACAGGAAGTTTATAGGTACCAGGGGCTAAGCTATTCCATGTGTACACCGTATTGCCATCGCCACAGCTCGTTGTGCTCACATTGGAGAAGGTGACCAGGTTATCCGCTGGGCAATCCGTGCTCAAAATTCCAAAGACATTGCCCCAAGCTGGCGTCAATCCACAGAAACTGACCGTCACATTGGCACAATCCGAAATTGAGAATGAATGCCACATGACCGGTGCACCAGCAAAATTCGAACCTGGCGCCCAATCACCTGTCGCTGTAGCTGATGTGTTATCACCTGTAAGCGTGAGTGAGCCTCCGATCGGAAGTGACTGGGTTATCGCTGTACCACAAGCATCAACGCCTTGTGCTTTGACAGTTCCGTTCAGCAACAACCCGATCGAAACGGTGATCGAGGTCAATAGTGCTGTGTAATTATTCAATTTCATGACGTTGAGGGGATGATTTAACGGCCGCTAATATAGATTATCGAATAGCCTTGGTAAAGCATGGTATCACCTCATATCAACGCGCAATTGTGCAGAACGACAGAGCGCATCGTCACCGTTTTCACGGTCACATCGTTGGTATCAACCCTTTCTTTTGAAAACGGACACATAGGCGCCAGCCGTCAAACTGAGCTCAGTGAACCAGATCTTTTGCTTGGCCCTAGCCGGGCCGTGATCCTGCAGCAGAATATTCCGGAGATCCAGATACCCCGGTTGCACCTGGTATTGCAGAAAAAATGTATTCCGCCATTTCAATCGGAACCCAAGGCTAGCTGAAGCTCCCCATCCTGCCAAATGAAGTCTTGTTGCTTGGCGCTCCTCCAGGAACGTAACATCGGTCCATGGCATTACCAAGCCCGCATTGATACCCAACAGCACGCCCAATTGAAGTCGCTGATGCGCTCCGGACCAAAAAGGCGCATGTGCTTCCGATCCAAGTCGAACGAAATTGAGACCGTCCGTATGCTCGTAGAGCAATAGGTCCGGGTTGACCACGATCGGTTCGTTCGTATAATCCCGTCCATAACGCCAGGAAAGCTCCGGGTCGATGGAACCATCCATTATAGCAACTTGCGGCGCCCGCATTACATACTTCATGTGGTCCCAGCCTAACGATATGCTCAGGTTCTCTTTGATATGAAAACCGACGCGAAAATTGAATTGTGGGATCGTGAACTTGCTAGGATTGAAATACACATCGGGTGAGAATGGCTCAGGGTCATCAATTGCCTGTACACCCTTCAACTTGAAATCGTACCCTTCTCCTTTGAATGCAATATCGCTATCCCGGTAATAGGACCGGTTGTATCCCCAAATCACATAAAACGTATGCTTAAGTGGTCGAGGCGTGAATTGGGATGCGCCGGATTGAGCTGCAACCAAATCACCCAATGCTAAAAGCAGGAATACCAAGAACTGTTTCACGCCTGCAAATTTACCTCTCTTTAGTGCATGTGAGCAGTTTGGATCCGATCAGTTTCCGGACCTGTCATGTGCTCTAACAGATCAATGGATCCAAAAAACGGAGGCCAGAGAGTTTTTTTAGCTGTCGGTGGCTTGAGGGCCGTAAGCACGTAATGCCGACTTTCCCAGCGTTGATCCGTAGCTTGCGCTCAACTCAACCATTTTATGCTATCAGTACCAGTAAACACGGACCCCACGTACGTGGAACCTACCAGCTATTCAACATTTGACCGGTTCTTCTTGAAATTGATACGGGATAAACGTGATCTTCCGTTCGTCTATTTGCTCATCCGCGTTACGGTAACATTGATACCAATGGCGGTGCTTCTGTACATGCCTTTCGTACCTTCTTGGTTGTGGTGGATCATTGCTTTGACCTATCTATTCATTAACAACGTTACCTATAAAGGCCCGTTCGGACTGATGTTGCATTGTACCACACATCGCCCGTTCTTCAAGAAGGAATACGGTTTCCTTAATCAATACCTACCGTGGGTACTCGCACCCTTCTTCGGACAATCTCCGGAAACGTATCGCGCTCACCATGTCGGGATGCATCATGTTGAGAATAATCTGGAACCGGATGAAAGCAGCACGATGCCCTACCAGCGGGACTCTGGTCTTGATTTCTTGAAATATTACCTACGCTTTCTATTCACAGGCATGTGGACGCTTGTGGCGTATCTGATCGGCCGAAAAAGAAATAAATTGGCGATGCAAGCGGCACGTGGCGAGTTCCTGTTCTTCGTATTCTGTGGGTTGTTATGCTTGGTCAATTGGCCCGCAACCGTGGTCGCATTCATACTACCCTTCATCGCCTTCAGATTAGTGGCGATGGCCGGCAATTGGACACAGCACACATTCATTTGCCCGGATGACCCTGGAAACGACTTCAAGAACAGCATCACCTGCATCAATGTAAAGTTCAATCATAAATGTTGGAACGACGGTTACCACATAAGTCATCACATCGACCCGACCATGCACTGGACCGAACACCCGAATTATTTCCATACGCACTTGGATGACTTTGCCAAGAACCGAGCAGTAGTGTTCGCTGGATTGAACTACGGGCATGTCTTCCTGTTATTGATCAGAGACCGTTATGACATTCTTGCTCAGCACTTCGTGAACGTGGGCAACGTTTATTCATCCGACGAGGAGGTCATGGCATTCCTTAGGAGCCGAGTGCAACCTATACCGTTCACAGGACAGAAGATGGTAACACCGGTATCTGCTTGAGCTTGTACAAAAAAGGCCGGACCTTCTTTCGAAGACCCGGCCGAATTATGGAAATGTTCGTTCTTATTTGAACAAGTTGCCGAGCATCCCTTTGGCCGCGTCCGCAATTCCACCACCTTTACCACCGAGAAGACCTTTTAACATATCCGCATTACCACCGGACTTTTCCGTGATCATATTGGTCAACATGGGTAGCAACATTGCACTTACACCACTGGCCTTGCTGCTATCCAGCCCAACTTGACCAGTAAGCTTGCTCAATAATACGGTTCCAATTTGGCGAATGATGCCGTCGGCACCAGAACTGTTCTTGGCACTGCTGAAAAGATTCATGACATCGTCCATGCCAAATCCATCGCCTCCACTAAGCACTTCCTTTGCGCTATCGGCAGCCGCTGAAATGGACTCATTCTTTTGTTGTTCATTCAGACCTAAGTTGTTCATTAACTCTGAGCCTGCTTGTTCCTTGAGGGAAGAAATTATCTGATCGAACATCGTTGATTGCTTTAGATTTTGATTAGGACGAGCGACGGATCGATCCGTCACTTCCCATCATGAATTATCCTGCAAGTTCGCCATATCGTTCTTGTTATGCAATTTCGCACCGTTACCAATAGATCGAACGAACTAACTTACGATCCTTTCGATCCCATGATCGAACGAACTAGATTTCATGAGCGACGGTCACGTACATAGCACAGTTGAGGTTGGTATTGCAACCATATCCTTTCATCATCCCAAAAGTAACAGCTTGCCTGGGCACATTCTCAAAAGCATTGCCAGTGCTATTGAAACGGCGGGCAAAGACAGGAACGTGCGGGTGATCGTTCTCCGAAGCGAAGGCGAAAAGGCATTTTGCGCCGGAGCGAGTTTCGATGAACTTCTGGCCATAGATGACATTGCAACAGGCACGGTTTTCTTCAGTGGGTTTGCTGCTGTGATCAATGCTATACGCAAGGCTCCGGTATTCGTAATTGGACGTATCCACAGTCATATCGTTGGCGGTGGCGTGGGCTTGGCCTGTGCTGTGGACATTGCATATGCTCATGAAAATGCTTCTGCCAGGCTCAGTGAATTGGCTATCGGAATTGGTCCGTTCGTTGTTGGGCCAGCTGTTGAACGAAAGACCGGAAACGGAATTTTCGGACTGTTATCTGCTACCCCGGCAACACGTCGAAGTGCAGCATGGTGCGTGCTGAACGGGATCTACTCAGAAGTATTTCCGACCATTGATGCACTGGATGGTAAGATCGACGAGCACACGAAAGAATTATCCACCTATAGTCCGGAGGCCATAGCGGAATTAAAAAAGATCATGTGGCGCGGAACCGAGGATTGGGATACCTTACTCGCTGAGCGAGCGGCAACCAGTGGCCGATTGGTACTAAGTGATTTCACACGCAACGCCATCGCGAAATTCAAAAGCAAATAGGCACGAACACAGGATAAATACGAGTAACATGCATTTCAGCGCGAACAACATCGATCCAGAACGGAGCTCTTTCCAACGAAACCATCCTGTGTTCCATCGAATACTGAACTACTCATTCTTGTTGCTGTTCGTATGTATTCCGTATTGTATTGCAGCGCAGAATGAACCGCCCAGCGTACAGATAACGAATGTCCTAGTGGATGAAGGATCCGCAACGATCACAGTGGAATATGAGCTTACCGACCCTAGCAACGACCTGTGTACTGTTGTATTTTCTGCATCCCAAAATAGTGGAGAAACCTTTTTGGCGGATGTAACAAGCACCACTGGAGCGATCGGTAACGACATCGCACCGGCATCCGGCCTTTCGATCAGTTGGAATTATACTGGAATTCCGTCTCTTGGGTCCGTGATCGTTAAGGTGATGGCTTATGATGAACATACTCCTGATATTCAGGAAATGGTTGATCAGATCACAGAGCAGATCATCCAAGACCGGTTAGGGAATATTGCAATACCGCGCAACCATGTTGCCGACCCCGCAGGACTGCAGGCCGTGCGTGATTCGCTCTGGAACACATTCGAACTGCCAAGATTTCAACGATCCACCATTGCAGTGCCGTTCGGTTCTGCCGAAGCGGACAATGTCGTCGGTCGCAAACCGGGATGCGTAAACGAGGCAAGCACTTTTTTAGTGGATGCACATTACGATGCAGTAGCCAACGTTCCTGGAGCAGATGATAACGCTACCGGTGTTGTGGCAACGATGTCCATCGCTCGCATTCTTTCGCAATATAGTTTCAAGAACAGTCTGCGGTTCGTAGGTTTTTCATTCGAAGAACAAGGATTGATCGGCTCGCAGCACTACGTGCTGAACAGTATACCAGCATGGGAACAGATCAATGGTGTCCTGAACATGGAAATGATCGGCTATTACAGTGATGAACCCAATAGCCAAGAGGTGCCACAAGGTTTCAACATTCTATTTCCGGCTGCCACCACGGCAATTGAAGCCAATGAGAACAGAGGCGATTTCTTGACCGTTGTTGGTAACGTGGCCTCCCAACCGTTGATCGATAGTTACCTCACTGCGAGCAGCACCTACGTGCCTGAATTAAACACCATTTCTCTTGCGGCACCGGGCAACAGCGAGATCGTGCCGGACCTTCGCCGTAGCGACCATGCGGTATTCTGGGATAGCGGAAGACAGGCGTTGATGCTAACGGATGGATCCAATTTCAGGAACCCAAATTACCATACAGTAAATGACGCAATAGCCACGATCGATATACCCTTTCTTACCAATTGTACCAAGGCGACACTTGCCACCGCAGCTCTATTGGCCGAACCGATCAATGCGGGCATGGATACGGCCAGCTTGCCCGGCTTTACAGGTATGGTTGAATATAATGGACCAGGTGTGATGAATGCCGTTGTTGCTCCTAACCCTACACGGGATATGATCACAGTGCAATTGACCGATCATACCGGTGTACGGATCTTCGCTGAGCTCATCGACCTGTCCGGCAAAACCGTTTTTCGCGACACATTCAATGCCTCTACCGGTAGCGGATCTTTCTCTTTCTCTGTTGAGGATCTGTCACCAGGTTCTTACTTGCTCAAACTCCGAAGCAGCACACACGCTGCAACATTGAAAGTCGAAGTGAACTGACCTAGCGCAAGCGATCCGCACTGCGGACCAGTGCATCATCGGCTTTTATGGAACGCTCTGCCAATACACACAATACCAGAATGACGAGCGGTATGTAGAAAGATGGTCCGTATTTACTTACCAAAACGTGATCCACCATTAGATAGGCCTGTACTGAATTGTCAGTGATGAACATGAATGCTGTTACAGCCAGGGTCAATAGGAATGCTGCCCGAACGAAACGCATCTGACGCGTTCTATTCCGATACAAGAAAATGCAGAACAGCAACCCAGCACCGATCACGGTCAATATTGCTGCGAATGGGATCCTGAGACCGACATCCGCCACCTCAGATCCATCTTCCGCGAAGAGTCCAATGCTCTTCAACTGATACGTACCGTCATTCCGTTCATATGACGAAATTGGAAAGAGCCAAGTGGCAAACGCCAATAAGGCCGCCAATAAAAGAAACAAGGATTGTTTGCGCTGTATCATTCGTCGATCTAAGTATTGAACTGGGTCTGTCCAGAGGTACCTTTTGAGTTTCCATAGGACCAACACGTGGTTAGATCCCAAAGGGTCGGCGAAAATACCCGCTAGGAACCGAAAAAAGAGGCTCCCTTCCTTGAACCGCAGGTAAAAATGCAAGAAAACCATTGCCAGTTTCATATTAAGCCCGTAACATTGCAATCGTATTGCACAGGCCGGACCGTCCGTCCAATTGACGCTCGATCTACTCCGGGCCGATTCTTTTGTCCCTCCATACTGTAAGTTGACACAGCCTATCAGGCTTCCCTTTGGACCCGACCCCGGGCGACTCACCAACACTTTACCACTTATTCGTCCATGCACGACCAGAACGCGTTGAGCGCAATGAAACTCTCCGATCTAAAGGAGATCGCAAAAAAGCTCAACCTTAAAAAAGCAGATACGTTGCGTAAACAGGATCTGATCACCAAAATCCTTGAAGAGGAAGCCCGTGTTGCTAAACCGGCAAAACCCAAGGGACCGAAATTCGTTGAGGACGATGCAGCGATCCTTGCATTGGCCACGGCTGATGAGGAGGAGACCGAGGAAGATCCGGAGCCGGAACTTCCCCAGAAAGTGGGAGTAGATGATGATGATGATGACGACCAGGATGATGATGACGATGATGACGAGGACGATGATGATGACGAGGATGACGACCAACGTAATGAGGCCGCTGGATCAGGCACCTCTCAGAAAGAGAGCTTGAATGACGGTGAGAAGCATAAAGATGATAGCTCCGCTGATAAGAAACGATCACCACGTGAGCGAACGAGTAACGATCGAAGAGAACAGCCCGTTGCTGACCGAAGCCGGAACGAGGACCGTGACAATTCCAGGAACGATGATCCACAGCAACGCCAGAATGAACGTAGTGAACGCAATGATCGGCCGGATCGTCGAGACAGTCGGAACCAGGGTGAACGATCGCCTCGCAGTGAGCAGGAACAACGTAGACCGAATGACCCTCACCGGAATGAGAATCGGGACCGCGGATCCAATGACAACAGAAATGATCGTGAAGGACAACGCAACGATCGCAATCAGCGCTCCGATGTGCGGAACGAGCCTCGAACCGATCAGAGGAACGAACCTCGGACCGATCAGCGCAACGAGCAACGGAACGAACAACGCCCGCAACGTGAACAATTCAATTTCGATGCGTTCGTGGAAACCGAAGGGGTGTTGGAATTGATGCCTGATGGGTATGGCTTCTTACGCAGTAGCGACTACAACTACTTGGCCTCACCGGATGACGTCTACGTTGGTCAACAACAGATCAAACAGTTCGGGCTGAAACTCGGTGATACTGTGAAAGGCTATGTTCGCCCACCGCGCGAGGGTGATAAATTCTTCCCGCTGGTCAAGGTTGAGACCATAAACGGTCGAGACCCGGAGTGGGTTCGTGACAGGGTTCCATTCAAATTCCTAACGCCTCTTTTTCCGGATGAAAAATTCAACCTGGTAGCTAAGGATACCAATGTCAGCATGCGCGTGTTGGATCTCTTTGCACCGATCGGCAAAGGCCAGCGCGGATTGATCGTGGCCCAACCAAAGACCGGTAAGACCGTGCTATTGAAGGATGTGGCAAATGCCATTGCAGCTAACCACCCGGAAGCTTACTTGATCGTTCTACTCATTGATGAACGCCCGGAAGAAGTGACCGATATGGCCCGCAGTGTGAACGCCGAAGTGATAGCTAGTACGTTCGACGAACCGGCATCGCGCCACGTACAAGTTGCAGGGATCGTATTGGAAAAAGCCAAAGCGCTCGTAGAATGTGGCCACGATGTGGTGATCCTGCTCGACTCGATCACACGTCTTGCTCGTGCATACAATACTGTTCAGCCTGCTAGTGGTAAGATCCTTTCAGGTGGTGTTGATGCCAATGCGTTGCAGAAACCGAAACGCTTCTTCGGCGCTGCACGTAAGATCGAGAACGGTGGATCGTTGACCATTCTTGCGACAGCCCTTGTGGAGACCGGAAGCAAAATGGACGAGGTGATCTTCGAGGAGTTCAAAGGCACCGGTAACATGGAGTTGCAGTTGGACCGTAAGATCAGCAACCGCCGCATATTCCCTGCCATTGACATTATGGCCAGTGGTACACGCCGTGACGATCTTCTGCACCACAAGGATGTTCTACAACGAACATGGATCCTTCGAAAACACTTGGCCGATATGAATTCAGTTGAAGCCATGGAATTCGTGAAAAAGCACATGGAAGGCACCAAGAGCAACGAAGAGTTCCTGGTCAGTATGAACGGGTGATCCGGAAGGCGATGATCAAGGGAAAGCATCGTGCCCTAATTGACGCGTTCTCCATTCCATGACCCTTACACTCCTGACGGCAGCTGCGGTCATAGCGCTGCGCCTGTTCCTGTTCCATTCAGGTTATCCACCGGAGGGTACTGACTTCATGTTGGTGCATTTTTTCGCGATCGTCACCTTGATCTATTTTAATGGGCACCGCATGTTGACACGGGATCCGCGTAGCCGATTCCCGGACCTGATGCGGAACGGATTCAGCAATGCTGCGATCTATGCCGTGATCATGGGCGTATTCCTCTACACATTCTATACATGCATCGACCTGGAGGAATTTCCGCGCAAGATCGAAGAGCGCGTTGCGGCCGTGGTAGCCGCTGGTAAAACTGAAGCAGAAGCGCGCGAAAGCCTTTCGGCCATGTTCTCCCCATTCAATTACGCGAGCATAACGTTCTTCACGTTGCTTGCAGTGGGCGCATTCAATGCATTGGTGATCGCAGCAACCCAGCACAAATTGTTAAGGAAGTTCATCCATTGAGGACGAACACCTGTCGATCGCCGCGACCGGGCACGTTTCGGGTCCAACGGCTCGGTGTGGTTGGCAAATTTCACGCAATGAACGCTTCACTCATAGCTTGAAGGTCCAGGCCGCCAAAGTTGCCGCTGCTCATCATTAGCAGAACGCTTTTTTCACTAGCATCCTTGCGTACAGCGCCCATTAATGCAATTGGGTCGTTGAGCACTTCCACGTTACGCGCAAAAGCATGTTGGATACGTTCAGGTGGAATGGATGGCAACCGCTTCAGTTGAACAGCATGCGGATCGTAGAAAATAATGGCACGGTCCGCATCATCCATGCAGCCCGCATATTGATCAAGGAAATTCTCGCTCAAACTGCTGTACGTATGCAATTCCATACATGCTACCAATTGCCTTTCAGGGAATTGCTCGCGGACAGCTTGGACCGTGGCTTTAAGCTTGCTGGGTGAATGTGCGAAATCCTTGAACACTACTCTACCCGGCACTTCAGCCAATTTCTCCAACCGCTTTGCCGCACCATGGAAACTTCTGATAGCTTCATAGAACTGTTTGTCGCCAATACCAAGTAGATGGCATACATGGCGAGCGCCTTCCAAGTTCTGCAGGTTATGTTTACCGAATACTTCCAACGGTAGATCTCCTTTCGACGTGGTCAACACTGTTCGACCGTCATCAATTCGATGTGGTGGAATACCGTACGGAACTCGATCCACAGTAACTCCCTTGGCTTCGCAGAGGTTCCGGACTTCGCTATCTTCTTGGCAATACACAAGTTTACCACCGGATTCAATGGCATCGATGAACAACTTGAATTGTTCCACATAACTCCCGAAGGTCTTGAACACGTTTATGTGGTCCCATGCAATTCCACTGATAAGCGCGATGTCCGGCTTGTACAAATGGAACTTCGGAACAGGCTCCAAGGCTGAAGCGAGGTATTCGTCGCCTTCGATGATCGCCACTTTGCTGGTCTCGTTGAGCTTCACCATGCAATCGAATCCGTCCAACTGCGCACCTACGAGGTAATCAAATTCGACTCCAGCATGTCGTAATACGTGTACGATCATGCTGGTTATGGTGGTCTTTCCGTGGCTTCCGCCGATGACGACCCTTGTCTTGTTCTTGGTACGCTCGTAGAAATAAGCCGGGTAGCTGAAGATCGGTATGTCCAACTCTTGTGCGCGGATCAATTCGGGGTTATCCAAGCGGGCGTGCATTCCAAGGATCACGGCTTCGATCTCTGAGTGGATATTGCTGGCATCCCATCCCAATTTATCGGGAAGCAGACCCAGTCGTTCCAAGCGGGTGCGGCTAGGTTCAAAGATCTCATCATCGCTACCGGAGACCTCGAACCCTTGCTGGTGCAAGGCAATTGCCATATTGTGCATGGCGCTGCCGCCTATCGCGATGAAATGTACATGCCGCATAGTGCGAAGATGATCCGTCCCGACCGACCGTTCGCCGCTATTCGCGAAAGATCATTCACGCCTATTTGTCGATAGCAGGATCCAGGTTCTACATTCCTTCGATCATCCCGACCTTTACACCATGAACCTACATGTGATCGAAACCGGTTTCTTCAAACTCGACGGTGGTGCCATGTTCGGTGTTGTGCCGAAGACCATTTGGGAGAAACGCCATGCACCTGATGCGAACAACCTTTGTACTTGGGCCATGCGTTGCCTACTGATCGAAGATGGTGATCGCCTTATTCTGATCGACAACGGGATCGGCGATAAGCAGGACGCGAAATTCTTCGGCCATTACGACCTGCATGGCGATGACTCACTCGAAGGCTCGTTGAAAAATGCAGGCTTCATCAAAGATGATGTGACCGATGTTTTCCTGACCCATTTACATTTCGATCATTGCGGCGGTAGCATTATTCGGGAAGGAGAACGATACGAACCGGCCTTTCAGAATGCAGTATATTGGAGCAACGCCCATCATTGGGCTTGGGCCACGAAGCCCAACCCACGTGAAAAGGCCAGCTTTCTAAAGGAGAATATTCTTCCGATCGAGGAGAGCGGCCAATTGAAATTCGTGCCTTCATCGCGTGCAAATGCGGATGAAAATGTATTCGTGAAGGATGTTTTCCCTTCGGTGGATATCCTTACGGTGAACGGTCATACGGATGCCATGATGATCCCGCACATTTCATTCAAAGGGCGAACACTGGTATACATGGCCGATCTTCTGCCAAGCGTCCACCATATTCCCTTGCCATGGGTCATGGCATATGATACACGGCCATTGTTGACCATGACGGAGAAAGCTGCATTCCTTGAACGTGCTGCGGATGAACAACTGGTCCTCTTTTTCGAGCATGATGCGATCAACCAATGTGCCACGGTTGAACGCACCGAGAAAGGGATCCGATTGAAAGAAACCTTCCCGCTTAGCGCCTTGTAGAATGTGCTATACGGTCGCATACCTGACCAAGAAGAAGATCACGTACGCAAAACGCGCAGGAGCGAGCGACGATGAGGTGAAAGAACTTCAACTTCAACTGGAGGAGCTTACGGCAACGCAACCTGCCATGTACCATATCAGTGGTTTCGCTCATCCCAAGCTGATCTGTTTCACAAGAGATGATGGTCCGCAATTCCAACTCGTGCGTTGGGGCCTTATACCGCATTGGGTCAAAGACCACGCACAAGCCGCAATTATGGGCAGACAAACGTTGAATGCCCGTGGTGGAACGATCTTTGAGAAACCCGCTTTTCGTATTGCAGCGCAACACCGGTGCTTGGTTCTGGTCGATGGGTTCTTCGAGTTCTTCCACTTCGCGAAACGCACCTTCCCTTACCACATTCGGTTAAAGGATGATGCTGTTATGGCGTTAGGCGGGATCACGAGTGTTTGGCAAGACCCGGAAACGGGTTCATCCATGAACACGTTAAGCATCGTTACCACCGAAGCAAACCCTTTGATGGCCGGGATACACAATAATCCCAAGGCCCAAGGACCGCGTATGCCTTTCATCGTTCCGAAGGAATTGGATGAACAATGGCTTTCAACACGAACGGAAAATGATCGGATCTCGAGCTTGATCATGCCATTCCCTGAATTGGACCTGGAAGCCTTTACCGTCGCACCATTGCTTGGGAAACACGCTTCGCCGAACACCAAGGAAGCGATTGCCCCGTTCGAGTACCCCGAATTAGCACTGTTGGGGTGATAAGCTGGTCGGCCATTGTGGGCATTGATCTACCTTTCCGACTCCAACATCAACTAAACCCATGAAGTTATTCACCGCTTCTACATTATTCGGATTTGCGTTTGCCGCTTGTGTACCGAATTCCACAAGCGCTCAGATCAACAGATCCGGTACCGTGCATATTGCCGTTGGTGGTGCGATCGGTTGGCATTATACCAAGAACGAACGAATGAATCGGTTCTCACCAGAGATCGATGGTGGCTTTTCGTTAGGCGGTGTGCTCGACGTGCAAGTGGGTGTGATCAAACAATTTAGTCTAGGTGTAACGCTGGAACCTGGGGCGCTGGTGCTTTTTAGCGGTGACTTTGATGCAGGAACCGGGTTTCGAACGATGGGATTCAAAGGGCGGGGCTACTTGCTCCAAAGCGATAAATTTGCTTGGACCGTTAGTTCTGAAGTTGGCCTGGGCAGATTGAAATATACCGACCGTATGGATGAAGGTGAAGTAAAGTTCATAGACAATGGTATCTATTACGGGATCAGTATGGGTGTTGGCATGTATTTCAGTGAACGCGTTGGGCTCAACATGGACCTGAACTGGTTAAGCCTGACCACAACAGAACATAGCATACAGAAAGATGGCATTGTTCCTCTCACGACCGACGAGTACTATTCCTACACACCACTTCCGAACAAGACCAGAGGCTTGCAGTACAGCATTCAGGTAGCATTCAAGTTCTAACGCTTACCACAGATCGAACCCGAAGATCCGCAACGTAGTGTAGGGTTTACCGAGTTTTATCACCCCATGCTCTTCTTGCACCGAAAAGGTCTCAACGTTCACGGTAAGCCCACCTCGGCAAGCACCTGTTTCTGGATCGAAATGGAACCGATGGAAAGGACAGACCACGTGACCTTTATCCATCCAACCACCACTGAGCGCGCGCCCTTGATGCGGGCACCGATCATGCATTGCACGTAGTTTTCCTGCATGTCGCACGAACAGGATCGGTTTCTTGCCCAACATGATCCGCACCAACCCACCCTCTTCCAAGGAGGCTAACCGAGCATCGCGGATCGTACGCCATCGGATGGAATCAACGAGCATCGGACCAATCTACGGCACGGGATGATCAATACTCAAGCCGCGATCATCTTTCGTCAACGTGTCGTCGTGAAAAAATGAAAGCTCCTTGGTCCCGAACATCGTGCAGTGCCAGCTCGTGCTCTTCGCTCCAACGTTTGATGAATGAACGCAACTTCCACGGCAAGTCACCTGCCAATACGACCTGATCAGTACGTTCAGCGATCAACTCAAGATCATCTTCTTCGATGTGTTTCATGCCGTGTATCACAACAGCATCCAGCTTGACCCCTTGAGGCTCCCGTGCCATATGATCTAAATTCGAGAAGAACAGAACATCGACCTGTGACGAACACCAGTACCCCTTGCCGATCAACGAATTTCCAATGCGAGTTACGTTTCCATTTATACGTGACATATCCATCCACTCCACTGAACTCGCACCTAGATCATGTTGATGCCGTGCAACTTTGCTTTCGATCCATGTTCGATCCCCAGTACCGCTGGTGTCACTCAACACTACCAGCGATCTACCGGTTGAGAATGCTGCATGTAAAGCGCGCCGATCATCATAGATGGTGAATTGATCCAGATCGTGTGATCGATCGATCCGGATGCCGATGCTCAAGAACACCGCGGCAACGCTCAGCGACCCAATGACCAGCCCTTTTCGCCAACGCAGTATCCATGCCGACATAAATGCAAGGACGATAACATAGAGGAGTGTCATCTCCAACAGACTAACGCGCATCGGCGGGTAGGCAAAGGGCAGTTGTGCGAAAAATTCAGTGGTAACACCAACACCCATCAACAATTTCGTCAGGATCCACGTTATCGCAGCTCCAATAACAGGCACTTTGTACAACAACAATAAGAGAACGGATCCATAGACCGCAAAGCCCGCTGCTGTGACCACGATCAAATTCGCTGGAATGAACCATGTCGGAAAACCACCGAACAAAAAGACCGATAACGGCGTGGTGAGCGTTTGTGCAGCGAGT
>JAGNUG010000180.1 GCA_017987115.1 Flavobacteriales bacterium
GTCTCTCAGGGTAGGGGCGTTGGCAACATCGGCATCCGTAATGCCATGTACTTCGGTGGCTTCTGCCGGGATCGGCATTTCCGGGTTGATCAAGGCTTGGTATTTTTCACGTGACCCATCCGGCAATAGCCGCACGATCCCGATCTGGATGATGCGGTCCGTGCCGATGCGCACGCCGGTGGTCTCAAGGTCGAACACGGCAAGTGGGCGTTCAAGGGCAAGCTTCAAGGGTGGGGGTGTCCCGAATAGATCTGTGTTCATCGACAGCTAAGCTACTAACGAAGAAACCCCGACCAATGGCCGGGGCTTCTTTAAGTTCTTAACGATCGAGCATTTCCGCTAGCGTGCTTTCAATTTCGCGTACTGGTATTTCTCGTACTTCTCGGTGTTCTTGTAATCACCGGCATAACGCGGACCTGCAACAATGCTGTTCACTGCTTCCAGTTTCAGCATGTTAGCATCCTTTCCACGTGCGGTAACTGCTTCCACCAAACGCTTACGCGCATCTTCCATACGTTGGCGGCTCAGGTTGTCGTTGGTGCCGTAGGTCTTGGTAGGCACCTTGGACGCGCTGGCCTCGATCACGATCTTCGCTTGTCCGTTCGTATCGATCAAGCCAACTACAACATCAACGAACTGGTTCCAACGCTTTTCGTTGTTATCAATGTCCTTGGCGTTGTACTCGTAGTAACGTGCATATTCGTCGGCATAACCACCATCAGGCGTTACGTGCTTCGGATCGGTTTCTTTGAGCTCCTTGTCCGTCAATGCAGGTTTGGTCGGATCTCCTGGCTTGCTTGGGTCACCTGGTTTGGCCGGGTCACCTGATTTGCTTGGTTCACCTGGCTTCGCAGGGTCACCCGGTTTAGCCGGAGCGATAGGTTCACCTTTCTCTTTACCACCTGGAGGCGAACCTTTAGGTAGGTCCACAATGCTTGCAGGACCTCCCAATGAAACCGGATTCAAATAGATCTCTTTGTTGATCTCTTGGTAGGAGCTTTCGCACTCAACGAAAATGTCCTCGGTATGCACGGTCACATCATCGACGCGGTAATCCAGGTTGTACTCTTTGCAAGGAGGAAGGATAGCTACATACACGCCATCACGCTGGCGTGGCTTGTAGGTGCGTACTTCTCCGGTTGCTTTGTCGGTTACATAGAGTATGGTACTTGGTGGCAACGGTTCACCGGTAGCTGGGATCACGAATCCTTTTAGTACGGTGAGTCCTTCGGCCTCCAGTTCTGTTGGAAGGTCCACGAAATAGATGTCCTTTTCACCATAACCACCTTCCTGGTCAGAGCTGAAGTAACCGCGCAAACCATCGGCAGTGGTAATGAAGAAGACCTCATCATCCACCGTGTTCAACGGATAACCTAGGTTTTGCGGAGGGGTCCATGTACCATCTTCCTGTTGTTCGGTCGAGAATACGTCGAATCCGCCCATGGAATTATGGCCTTTGCTGCTGAAATACATCGAACGACCGTTCGGGTGAATGAACACACCGTCCTCATCGTATGGCGTATTGACAACATTGCCAAGGTTCTGGGCTTTGCTCCAAAGACCGTCCGGCAAACGCACTACCCGATAAATGTCACGACCACCTTCTCCACCAGAGCGGTCACTGATGAAGTAGAAGATATTGCCATCAGAAGTAAGCGTACCGTGGGTCTCCCACGACTTTGTATTGATGTCCGAACCCATTAGGACCGGATCGCTCCATACCTCACCCACCAGTTTACTTTCATAAATATTGCCATCACCGGTATCATCACGGTAGAGGAACAAGGTCTGTCCATCAGCTGCAACATTAACCGATGCCAAGTGGCCCGCTTCCGCTGGATTGATATTGAGCAATTCCGGTGTTTGCCACTCGCCTTCGCGGTCCTTGTAGCTTACATAAATGTTCTCGTAAGGTAGACCAGCTATAGGGTCAATGATGTTGTTATTGGAACTGTCCGGACGAATGCGACGTGATGTGTAGAACAAGGCGTTCCCATCAACCGAGAGCACCGGGCTGAAATCCGGGTGATCACTGTTCACAACAGCACCGACGTTACTGATCAAGTACGGCTTCGGGGTCGTCGTGAGGGTGCGTGCATTCGCAGTCTGCTCCAATCCACGCTTGGCCGTCTCTGCCAACGCATGTTTTCCACCAGTTTCATCCAGGAATTTCTGATAGAACTGGTCTGCTTTGGTAAAGTCCGAATTCAAGTGATAGGCACGACCGAGGTAATAGTCCACTTCTGCTGGGCAATTGCGTTCCTTGGCATCAAACGGATCGTAACCTGCAGTATTGAAACTGCCATGTCCTCCGCTCGCATCACGAAGTTGCGATGCCTTCTCCAAGTAGGGAAGGGCTTTATCCTGTTGGTTGTAGGACATGAAATAAGAGTAGCCCAACTTATAGTTCAGGTTACTGTTCTCCTTGTCTCCGTCCAAAAGTTGATACCATATCTCAGCTGATTGATTGAAGAATTTCTCTTCCATCAATTTATTGCCTTCCTCGAATTTCCAATTGAAGGAATTATTCGCGGGCTGGGCACTAAGGCCAAGTGTCAGTGTACAAAGGCCGATCAAACTAAGGGCCGTGTAGCCGTTCTTCATTGCAATGCGTTCAAGTGTTCCGGTGGTTCGGGAAAGTGGATAAAAGTAGAATAATCCGGGATCTAATGGTCACTAAAAGTCGTGATCCATGCTCCATGCTTCGAGAATATCAGCAACGCGACGCACAAAACGCCCGCCCAGCGCGCCATCCACGACCCTGTGATCATAACTATGCGAGAGGAACATTTGATGCCTGATCGCGATCATATCACCCTGTGGGGACTCAATGACCGCAGGTTTCTTACGAATGGCACCCATCGCCATGATGGCAACCTGTGGCTGATTGATGATCGGGGTTCCCAACACATTTCCGAATGTTCCGACGTTGGTTACCGTATACGTTCCTCCGCTGATCTCGTCCGGCGTCAACTTTCCTGCGCGGGCCCTAGCTGCCAGATCATTCACCTTTTTAGCTAGTCCGGTCAGGTTGTACTGATCCGCGTTCTTGATGACCGGCACGATAAGGTTGCCACTGGGTAAGGCGGCGGCCATGCCGATGTTGATATCCCGTTTCTTGATGATCGTGGTTCCGCTGACCTGGATATTGATCATTGGCATTTCCTTGATGGCTTGCGCCAATGCCATAACGAAGATCGGCGTGAACGTGATCTTTTCACCTTCGCGTTGCTCGAATGCCTTTTTGATGCGCTCGCGCCAAAGTACCAATTCGGTTACATCGGCCTCTACGAAACTGGTGACATGCGGGCTGGTCTGTTTGCTCATGACCATATGATCCGCGATCATTTTCCGCATACGGTCCATCTCGATCACTTCATCGCCGTCACCGGGTTGCAGTTTGGGCATGCTTGGTGCCGCGCTCGGTTGCGCTCGCGAGGAAGTCTGCGGGGTACTGATAGGTTCCGGAGCAACTTGGGTCGCTGGGGACCCGGAACCACGGCTTGGCAAGTAGTTCAATAGGTCCTGCTTTGTTACACGGCCTCCTTCACCGGTTCCGGTAATGCTTTCCAGTTCAGCGATACCGATGCCCTCGCTTTTCGCGATGTTGCGCACCAAGGGCGAGTAGAATTTACCGCTTGGTCCAGTGCGTTGCACTGGATCGATGCCGGCCTGAACAGGCTCTGGTTCCTTTTGAGCGGCTCCATTGCTTGGTGATGCAGGCACTGCTTTTGGTGCTGCCGCTGCAGCAACTGGTGCACTTGCTCCAGCGGCGCCACCCATCTGCGCGATCAACTGACCTACTTTGACAACATCGCCTTCTTTGACCAATTGCTTTGTAAGCGTGCCGGCTTCCGGAGCTGGTACCTCACTGTCCACTTTATCCGTTGCGATCTCCACAATGGGTTCGTCAGCCTCCACATGTTCACCTTCCTGCTTCAGCCATTTGATGATAGTGGCTTCAGCGACGCTTTCACCCATTTTGGGCAGGAGTATATCGATCTGGGACATGCGGTTTTTTCTCTTTTCAGGAAGGTGGTCAAAGGTAACAACAGGCACTCAGTTCGATGGGTCAGGATGTACCTAATTGGCTAAACCCCTCGATAACAGTGCGAAGGTCGCTTAGAACAGTATGGTCCTTTGCGTAGGTGATGTTGCTCCGGATAGCGATCATTTCCGTTCGGTTCCCGCCCGCTACCAACGGGTCCAGTACACCCGGTAATAGCTTGGGGAGCCGCATTGAGCTCATACCGTTCGGAGCATAGCCGACCCAACTTTTGCGATTTCGGATGATCTCCCACCAATTGCGCAGGAAGCCCCCACGATCTTTCACCAAAAGCAGCGTGATCGGGAGCAGCATTCCGGTAACAAGCGCGATACAGACATCGGTGATCCGTTTCATTCGTTTGCCTTCCGCATTGTTTATCGCGTATTGCGGTAGGATGAACA
>JAGNUG010000072.1 GCA_017987115.1 Flavobacteriales bacterium
GGTCTTAACTGTACCTCCACCGTATTGGCATCAAACGGGACCAAACGGATATCGATCCTATTGACATCGCCCGGCTGCGCAAAGCTGGAATGGGCCCATCCGATCAATAGGAATAGGGCCGCAATACTTCGCAGCATTGAATAAATTGGTGTTGTGATCTTCATGTTAGTTGGTTAGGGTAATGGTTGCTGGATCAATTGAGGGTTCTAAGGTAATTGTTCGGAACGAGTTTGGGTCGGAGCGATGCCACCTATATTGGTGAGGATAAGGTCGCGATCATTGTTAGTACCAGTATATCGCACGATCCCGTCCAAATTGGTATCGCATGTATGATACATTGAAACCGTATTGGTGGGAACAACACCACCGATCATGCTCAAGATCGGATCGCGATCATTATTGCTACCGGTATACATCAGCGTGTTATCCTTAACAACATTTCCAGCGTAAAGCACTGCTGTGGAGTTAATCGTTTTGCGTGCTTCCGATCCCCATGTAAGCACACTTGGATCACGTAGATCCAAAGAAACCGGAGTTGGTCCAAAACTTACCGGAGTAGAGGTCATCGTGCCCATGTGGTTGCGATGGCGGACAGCCACGTAGTAATTGTCCTGTGGAACTGTAAACCGCAACTCCGTTCCAAGTGCAGATACGATCTGACCATCACGTCGAAGCAATGCACTCTTCGTAGCGATGATGTTTCCAGGTTGTGCAGCGCTTCTCAGCTCAACCAATACCCAATCCACAATTGCACTGGATCCAGTGACGGACAATACTCCACCACCAATGGTCTCTCCACCACCACCTACTTGCACGAATCCTAGTTGAGTATAAGGCTCAACTGAAGGGATCAAGCTGGATGAACGAAGACCATCATTCATCAAACCTGTAACTGGATCATATGGACCCTCCAGCGCTACTTGAGCGTTCAGGATGAATCCGTTGGTAACCGTTGCTACCACTTCGGTACGAGCACTTGTGCAAACTACATCCTGCCCCGATACTTCCCAATCATAGCAGAAATAATAATACTGATCACCAGCACTAGATCCCGTGATACTCACAATTCCTGCATATGTGTAAGGATACGAAACTGCATTATTATTGCGGTACATATTCGTGAGCGCTGTAGTCACTTTCAACCGATGCGCTGTGCCAACCGGAACGCTAAGGTTCAATTGCACGCGTTGTTCACCAGCGGGGACGTTCACGGTTGTCTGTGCAATAAGGTTTCCACCTTCATTCAGTACTTGGAAGGTGCGATTTCCAGCACTCTGTGCATAGACTTTGACACTTTTGAGTACGAATGCTTCCATTGCATTGAATGTTAGGTGCTGGTCATAAGAACCGTATGCACCACCACCGCTATTGTCCGGTTTACCTACATTGACGAACAAACCCGTTTGGGTTGCCTCATTTTCTGCCCAAAACGAAGTTGTTTGTGAAATAACCGGCGAAATCAATTGATTTCCTGTTCCTACCAAATTTCCACCTGTGGCAGCATCGTACCAACTGACATCAGCACCTGTAGCGTTCAAAGTGGCTTGCCCTGGGCCGCTTAACGTCGCACCCGTTCCGATAGGAGCAGGTGAATTGATCAGTGTTACTGTAAAAGGATCACTGGCATCCGTTCCACATTGTCCGGTAACAGTGCATGTATATGACCCGGATGTACTCGGCGTTATGGACCGTGTTGTTGCACCATTACTCCAAGAATATGAAGTACCTGCACTGGCGGTAAGCACCATTGGAGACCCCGCACAACTCGTTGATCCGACATCAGAGGTGATGTTTGCGAAATCACCGCCAGCAGGTACTTGAAGTGTTAATGTTACAGGAGCGGCTGTCCAATTGTTGTTCTCATCCTCCTCAACAAAATTGTTCAATGGATCCACTTCCATAACCACCCAATAGTTACCGTTACACGTACCTGGAGGAATATTCACCCACATTCCATCAAGACTCTCCGAATACACATCCGTCCACCCAACTGAAATTCCCTGTGAGACCTGACTACAATTGTAAGAACCACCACCAAGACCGTAATTCGGGAAATTCGACGTTGAATTCAACGCCGTACCTGTATTGTATGCCTGAGCAGTACGGCAATGGCCTGTTGCGCTTGAACTACCACAGCTGTAATAGTCCATCAAGCAAAATCCTACTTTGGCTCCAGTTCCTACTATCGGCCAATTTAATGGGTTGGGTTCTCCAGGGATCTCAGAGCGTAATGAGAAGGTTGCCCAATCATCCACGTGGTTATGTCCGTGCGTAGGATGATAGGTCATTGTACCAGCGAATTGCTCCGTGAATGACATGGTATTACCGTTCTTGTGATAGACCCGTTGAAGGATCAGCTGTTTCATATCTGAACAAGCCGAATTCGTATAATCATTCGTACTGTTAGGATCATAGATCGAAATGGTATCCGAGTTGCACAGGAACCAGCGGTACCCATTTTGATCGACACCACGCACATTCAATGGACCATTACCAATATTCGGAGTTGAACCTGTTACCCGAAGCCTTCCTGGGTTGGATGCGTCGTTCTGTGCATATTCACTAGGGCCACCTGCATAATCCTGCAGCGCTTTCCAGCTAATGGTAATATCGGGTAATAGATCACAATTGCTCTGACCACTGGTTTCGCAAACACAACTTGTTGCATTGTTATTACCGGGATTGGTGTTCGATACGGAACACTGCGCACTAAGCTCAGTAGAACCAAAAACCGACAAAAGAGTTGAAAGTAACGTAACTGTGTATTTGTTCCTCATGTGTTGTTTCTCTATGGGCTTATACTGGAAGCGGCCGTAAATCTAGTTAGATCAATAGTATCAGGTCAAGTGGAAAGTTTGTTCACAATACTACAAAACGCCTGGATCGCAACGATTTACCTTGACCAATTTGGAGCATATAAACACCACTTTCCAAACCTTCTATGTCGATCATACCACTATTTCCATTGACACTACCATTCAATACTACACTTCCAGTAGCATCGGTGACCCAATAGTCTACCAAACTGTTCATGCCAACGGCCCTAACATTCAACTCCGAATTAGCCGGTACAGGATAGATGTCAAATTCTGCTTGCGGCACTTCTATTGCGGACAAACTGGTCGTCACATCCCAACGTACGGCACCCCCACTAGCAGTTCCCACCCAGATCGAGCCATCGATGCCGAATGAAAGCTGATTGACCACGTTATCCGGAAGTCCGGAATTGGCCATATTGAAAACCTCCCATGTATCATTTGTCGAATAAACGGCAATGCCGGCCTGTTGTGTGGCGATGATCTTGCGATCCTGACCATCTATGATAATATCGTTCAGTGAATTACTAGGTATACCTGAGTTGAAGGTATAGTATTGGGACCAGAAACCATTGACATAATCCCCGAAATTGTGCAACACGCCTCCAAAAGGACAAGCTGCCCAACGTTCACCATTTGAATCAATGGCAACGCCAAGAGCAGAATTATCCGGCAAACCCGAAGTAGTCGATGAAAACACGCGAACAAGTGTATCGGTGAGATAGACGAAACCTGCATTCAACGTTCCCAGACATACAAGTCCATCATTGCGAATGGCAATATCGGCAATGTTGTTACCGGGAAGCATCAAGTTATTGTAGCTGGTCTCACTGTCATTATAGACGCGCCAATCACTTAGATCCGTCCGCACTACGCCATCCGCTGTTGCCATCCAACCAAAACCATCCGCAGCAAATACGATGTTGCGCACTGTCATAGTTGGTAAAGGACTATTGGTCGGATTGAAATGCTGCCAAGAACTACCATCATACACGGATAAGCCTTGGGAAAAAAAGCCGACCCACAATCTATTCTGATCATCCACCGCTAATGCGCGAATATCGTTCTCAGGGATATCGGAATTATCCACTTGAAAAACTTCCCATGTCGCACCATCGTATTTACACAGTCCCCAGTCAGTACCTACCCAGGTGGTGCCATTGTCTTCATGAGCGAATGCATTCACCGTATTACTGGGTAACCCGGCATTGGCCATGTCGAAAATCTCCCATGTTTGGCCAGTGACCGTTGCCACATAGAAACAGGAGGCCAGAACAACCCAGCATCGATCAACCAAGAAAACACGACCCATGGAACGCAAGGTCATTGGGCTTTAACAATTCGATGGAATGAAACTTCATCGCCTGACCTAATACTCAATGTATATGCTCCATCTGCAAAACCGGTCAGATCCACCGGTAGGCGCAACGAGCCCGATGCAATGCCTCTACGTTCGGTCCAGATCGTACGACCTGTGGCATCCAACAATGAAAGCTGCAACATTACATTCTTCGCACCAGCTAACTCCAGCCAAGCAATACCGTTGGTCGGATTCGGAGCAATACTTATCAATGAAGAGTAATCATTGGAGCTAACGTTCGTGCTTATTGTATAAATAACACCTCCGCTAGTCCCTCCCCCAACTGCAACTCCATTGAATGAGATATAATAATCACCGTTGTTCTCGGGGCTTCCGGTCCAATCATCTTCAATGATCTCATATACGGTTCCATCCATGGGAACAGGAATAGTGCATAACAACACCTCTTCTCCTCCGGTCCATGAAGCACCAGAATTACTTAACGGAACATTGCCAAATCCGGCGAAGATCTGATAACGATAGATCCCTTCAATCACCATGTTGCCCGATTCCGATACGTAATGCACCGAAGGCGGCAATTGATTCACAACCTCCCCAAGTGTGACGCCCGATGCGTCGAGCCAGCGTACGGTAAAGACGGAAGCCGCAAAGAATCCATCAAAATCTCCGGATGGACGAATTCGTACTTCAAGTTCCCCTATACCTGTATTCACTATTGTAATATCAGTTGGAGGTTGTGCACTTGCCAATAGCGGCAAGAATAAGACCGGAATCAGAGCAGAGCGCAATTCAAACATTAACTTAGGGTGTTATGGACAATCCTCCAAAACTACGTGATCCCAATCACAAGTCAACCACGCATTGCAGAAACTTCTTCGGTACGATCGGCTTCCTAAAACTTTTTGCCGCGAAAAGAAGCCGAAACACAACGGATCAAATGATCGCGTCTATGATCTTGTCGGTGGTCACGCCTTCGGCTTCAGCTTTGTAGTTCCGCACCAATCTGTGTCTCAGTATGGGCAATGAAACTGCTTGAACATCGGCAATATCGGGTGAAAAACGTCCTTTGGACAACGCGTGAGCCTTAGCCCCGATGACCAGAAATTGCGAAGCACGAGGTCCAGCTCCCCAAGATATATGCTCATTGATGATCTCAGGTGCACCCTTAGTTCCAGGACGCGTTCGAGTTGCGAGCTTAACAGCGTACTCCATAACGTTGTCCGGAACTGGGATACGCCGCACGAGGCCCTGATAATGCACGATCTCCTCATGCGTGAGGATGGGCGATAGCTGAGGTGTATTATCACTTGTAGTCGCTTTCACCACAGCAAGTTCCTCATCATAATTAGGATAATCAACCCAGATATTGAACATGAACCTGTCCAATTGAGCTTCGGGTAATGGATAGGTTCCTTCCTGCTCAATTGGATTCTGTGTCGCTAGAACGAAGAACGGATCAGGTAATTTATGTGTCTGACCGGCCGCTGTTACTGCTTTCTCCTGCATGGCCTCCAACAAGGCTGCTTGGGTCTTCGGCGGCGTACGATTGATCTCATCCGCAAGAACGATGTTCGCGAAAATGGGCCCTTTCAAGAACTTGAATTTGCGGTCCTGATCCAATATTTCACTACCTATGATATCACTAGGCATAAGATCAGGAGTAAATTGGATCCGGCTGGAGGTAAGCCCCAAAGCACGACCAACCGTTGTTACAAGCAGTGTTTTCGCTAGGCCGGGTACGCCTACCAATAAACAATGACCACGACTAAAAATTCCGAGTAGGACCTTGTCCACAACATCGTCCTGGCCGATGATGACCTTTCCGATCTCGGACTTCAATCGTTGGTACTTGGTGCCGAATTCCTCTACGGCACGAACATCATTGGAAGGTGTGGTCATAATTCAGTTCGCGTTGTTCGCTCCAGGTCGTAAAAGAGATACTTATTCGTTCGTCATAGCAATGCTCCAACCATGGAGAAACTGACAATTCCGATAATCATCCGCTAATCGGACATAGGTATTACCTACTCTCGTCTTTACCCATTCATCAATAGCCTCGGATCGTAATTTGCCCTCCGTGGCTTGTTGGATCAATCGATAATCATCTTTCATATTCGCTCTGTGTGGTTCCGTTCGTGACAACAGTTTCAGGACCCGGTATGCCTTGGACGCATCCTGCTGTACCACAAGTTGAGGTTCACTGATCTCCCCTATCTCCAATTTATCGAGAACGAAAAAGGTTTGTTGATCCAACGAGCCTAGATCCCATCGTGCTGTATTCGAATTCGGCTCGATCATAAGTCCATTGGTCCCTTTGCTTTCCTCATCATCCGAATTGTCGATAGCAGCTTTTTCGAAGTCCAACTTTTCAGCCCGGATCTCTTTTACCAGACTATCCAACAAGACCTTTGCCCCTTGCAGGTCCTGCGTACCAACTTGTGGTCTCATTAGAACATGCCGCGCATTGTATTGTTCACCGCGCCTTTCGATCAACTGCATGAAATGATATCCATATTGGGTCTTGAAGACCTGTGATATCTCTCCATCCTTCAAGCTCATTGCTACGGCATCGAATTCAGGGACCATTACACCTAATGGTACCATACCTAGCTGTCCACAATTCTCTGCTGAACCTGGATCCTCTGAATAAAGAATGGCGACCGTACAAAAATCCTTCTTTTCCGCGATGATCGCTTCCCGATACTCATCGATCTTCCGTCTTACTCGACGTTCCTCCTCCTCATTGGGTTTCGGGACCTTCAGTATCATGGCGTACTCCACCTCCGTATTTATGAACGGAATACTATCAGCGGAAATGTTATTGAAGAATCGTTGCACATCACGAGGCGTAACGCGGATATCGCCCGTAACTTTCTGTTGCATGTTCTGGATCAATAGCTGATCTTCTACTTGTGTCCGGAAATCCGCCTTGATCTCCGTTATGGATTTCCCATAGAATTCTTCAAGCTTTTCGTCACCGCCGATCTGTTGTGAAAAATACCGGATGCGCCGATCCAACTCGGCATTGACCTGTGCTTCTTCAACAACAACACTATCAATACGGGCCTGTTCGAGCAGCAGTTTTTCGTACAATAGATCCTCTAGCTCAATACAGTCGGCACCTTGTTCCAGTTCCCCGCTTTGCCGCGCTTGTTCCGTACGTGCAACCAGGTCGGATGCCAAGATCGGCTTCTGTCCGACGACCGCGATGATCCTATCGATCATTAGGCTTTGTGGTTGAGCCATCCCTGTTCCACAGGCACAAACAACCAAAAGGAGTACGAGCAATTTAGAATATTTCAACATCTTTCTGTTCCAGTGCTTCGCGATACAGGTCTTCACGGATCTTCTCCACGAACTGAAGCTTTCGTTGATTGATGATTATGGATCGAATATCCTGCATCACCATGTTCAATGGAGCAACACTATCCCGGGAACGAAGTTCCAATATATCCATGAAATATGCATCATTACCATTCTCGATCACCATTTTCCCAGGACCTGTCAGCAAGTCGCTCAAACTTGATCGCTCTGGAATGACCTCTGTGCCCAATTCTTGGACCGATATCCACTCCGCACTTCGATCGACTATGGGTATACCACGCGAAGCTAGCCATACTTCGTATTCACGAAGTTCTTCATTGTCCTTGCTATTGAATGCTTTCTTCAATCGACCCAATGAACGCTTGTCCTCACCATGCACCTTCGACCACCTGACCCTGAGCATGTTATCCTTCAGCCCAAAGTCCGCTTCGTTCTCTTTCCAATAGGCCTCGATCTCCGCATCGCTTACCACAGTGTCCAACTTTTGGCTTACCAGTGCCTCCTCGTAGGCGTAGATCAATCGGTCTTTTCGATAATCTTCCAATTGCGCCACGAAATCCTTCTGCTCCTCTCCAAGGTTCTGCTCCGCCCTGTGCACCAATACTTGGTCCCTGCTCCAATTCGTAATGTAACGCTGAGCAAGTGCAGCACTGTCATCTTCAGCAGAATTCACCGGAATGACTTGTCTAAGGTCACTCCAATGCAGTTCGTTGTTGAATGCACGCGCTACAACCGGATCACTTGCATCATCCGCTCCACAACTCATAAGTACAAGGACCGAAACAACGATAATTGTTCGATCCAACTTATAAGCAGGATGCCGTAAAGAACGACTCACTTTATTGAATAGAGCACGTCCTTTTCAATGACCACCGGGTATTTAGCACGTAGTTCGCTTACCCAAGCTTTTTCCAGGCTATCCTGATAAGCGGCAGTTATCGCACCACGCGCCTCATCCAAGGTCTTAGGCGAAGGTGGGATGATCTTCTTCATGTCCACAACGATCACTCTTCCATCCAATGGTAGATCCGAGGACATCCCGGGTTTGGTGACCTGAGATAAGAATGGTTTCTGCTCCACTGAATAAAGACCGGTCTCAATTGAAAGCGCCAATGGGTCATTCTCATTGAGGGTCTTGGTAAGCTCAGCGCCACGCTTTCCTTTCTTATGCAACGAACGGAGGCTCTTGGCAACTGCAGCATTCGAACACGTGTAGATATCCACGTCGTAGCGTGTATCCCACATGAAATCATCTGCATGTGCAGCGTGAAATGCTTCCAGACCTGCAGTGTCTTTGACCGCGCGACCCCAAACCTTTTCATCAGTCAGTTCAAAAAGTAGAATGCCATCGCGGTACTCCTTCATGAGCATGCGAAAATCCGCATACTTCTCCTCAAGATGCTCGTCCTCATATTTCAAGACCTGCTCATCAACGAACTCGTCGAACTTAGCATTCACATATTCCTTCACAGGAACCGATCGCTCACGTCGTTGTTTCTCTTCCAATGAATTCAGGAGGTCCTTCTGCGTGTACGTGCGGTCTCGGATGATCAATACCGGCTTAGTAAGTTTGGAGGCTTTAGCACGATCATAGGACCAACCTTCCACCATGTCCCTCACAACGATCGTGTCTTCCATGGTCTGGGTAAGTTCATCATACTGTCTACTCCGGCTGGTCACCAGCTTACCATCCTTGATCATTCCGGATAACTCACGTTTGTAACTAAGACCACCCTTTTTATAAACTCCTTCAACCAAATTCTTACGGATAAGTGTATCGTTCTCTATTTGCCCTTTCATGAATATCGTGGTATCCACTAGAGCATAGATCGGTTTGAGATCCTCGTTCTTTACCACTACCGCATAATCCTTTTTCAGTTTTTGAAGGAAGGCATTACGCGTGATCTCAGCTCTGCTATCCTTCCCGATCTTGTTCTTCAATTCACCCTTTGCCTCATCGAAGGTCGGAGGTGCTTTGTATTCCATGCGTTGGATGATATGCCAACCATACCTTGTTTTTACCGGTTCACTGATATCGCCATCCGCCTTTAATGCGAAGGACGCATCCTCGAACTCCTCGATCATTTTTCCAGTACCGAACATTGGTAGTTCGCCACCTTTTGTATTGGAACTTTCATCTTCGCTGTACTTTACTGCAGCATCTGCGAAGGAAATTTCACCTGCTTTTATCTGGCGGTTGATCTCTGCGATCCTGTCAGCATCCGTCTTTTGTTTTTCACCCGGATCCTCTTCCGTGCTTCTCAACATTATATGGGATACTTTCACTTGACCACGTGCAGGGCGCTTGTCCGCTACCTTTATGATATGGTATCCGAACCGGGTTCTTACCGGACGGCTTACCTCACCAACCCCGGTAGTAAACGCTGCGGTTTCAAAGGGATAGACCATTTGAAGTGCACTGAAATATCCCAGATCTCCACCATTCTTTGCAACACTTGGATCATCTGAACCACCTTGCGATTTGGCAACGGTTGCGAAATCTTCTCCTTTCACGACACGTGCACGCAGATCCGAAATCCGCTTCCATGCTGCCAGTGTATCCTCCGGTGATGCATCAGGCCCTACAGAAACGAGAATATGGCTAGCACGAACTTCTTGGCCCATTCGATCGAACGCTTCACGCATCAGCGCATCGTTCAATTCACGATCGATCAAATACGGCCTGGCCAATTGTTTGCGATACCCTTCAAGTTCATTGCGGAATTTGGTAACTGTATCCATGCCCAATGATTCCGCTTCACGAACCTTGAGTTTGTAGTTCATGAAGAGCTCCAAGTATTCATCCAGTGCTTCCTTGGTCACACTTGCGTCCTTATTGTTCTTCTTGTAGATCGCTTCAAACTCGCCCTGCGTTACGGCGACACCATCCACGGTCATTAGAACCGGGTCGGAACCTTCGGTCTGCGCGTTAACGGATAACGTGGCCAATACAAGAAAGGCCAGAGAACAGAATTTTCGCATTTTCATTGTTATGTGCATATATGATCTTAGTATCCCACGCAGTCGGTATGCTCCAAATGGTGGAAGGGGTGGCAAATGTAACCGTTATCAATAACGTTGCCTTCAACTTTCATACCGTTAAAAAGATCCAATGCAAATGCATTGTGAAAATGACCGATCATCGGAAAACATAAAAGCACGCAAGATCTTGCAATTAACATCACCTGTATTGGGGCCAAATAGCCCGTAGTCACTAAGTATCTGCAGCTGGTATTGCTCAAAAATACAGCAGGATCACACCCAACGTCACTGGTACCACAAGTTCAGAGGTGACTGTAATTCGGTGCTTCCCTTGTAATGAAGACGTCATGTGGATGGCTCTCTTTCATACCTGCATTGGTGATCCGAATGAACCGTGCATTCTTCAACGCTTCCATATTTCCTGCTCCACAGTAGCCCATACCTGCTCTTAATCCACCGACCAATTGATGAACGACCTCTTCCAGCTTGCCTTTGTACGGTACGCGACCACTTATCCCCTCAGGCACGAGTTTCTTAATGTCATCTTCCATATCCTGGAAGTAGCGGTCCTTACTCCCCTGTTGCATTGCTTCAATGGATCCCATGCCCCGGTATGCCTTGAACCGACGCCCTTCATAAATAATGGTCTCGCCTGGGCTTTCCTCGACCCCAGCGAACATGGATCCGACCATGACCGTACCTGCTCCGCAAGCCAACGCCTTCACAATATCCCCAGTGTATCGAATACCACCGTCCGCAATTACCGGAACACCGCTTCCTTCCAATGCTTTAGCGCAATCCAGAACTGCGGTCAGTTGAGGCACACCAACGCCGGCGATGATCCTTGTGGTGCAAATGCTTCCCGGACCAATTCCGACCTTTACCGCATCTGCTCCTGCTTCAGCTAGCATCAAAGCTGCCTCGGCAGTAGCAACGTTGCCAACAATAATATCCACTGCGTTCATCTCCGCCTTAATGGTCTTCAGCATTTCAATAACTCCTTTGCTGTGCCCATGAGCAGTATCGATAACAAGCGCATCCACGCCGGCATCGCGCAATGCTTTTGCACGTTCGAGCGAGTCTGATGTAATCCCTATGGCAGCCGCAACGCGCAAGCGACCATGTTTGTCCTTACAGGCATTTGGCCGCTGCCTGAGTTTCAGAATATCCTTATAGGTGATCAGACCCACAAGGGTACCATTCTTATCCAGCACCGGAAGTTTCTCGATCTTGAACTCTTGAAGGATCTCCTCAGCTTGCGCCATGGTGGTATCCGGCTTCGCGGAAATGATGTCCTTACTGGTCATTACTTCAGCAACGGGCTTGCTCATTTTCTTCTCGAACCGAAGATCACGATTCGTAACAATTCCGACGAGCTTTTTGCTTGCATTGACCACCGGAATTCCCCCGATCCTGTGTTCCCCCATGAGCTTCAATGCATCCCCGACAAGGGCATTCTCATCGAGCGTCACCGGATCCATGATCATGCCGCTTTCCGAACGTTTTACGCGCCGCACTTCGGCAGCTTGTTCGGCGATCGTTTGATTCTTGTGTACCACACCGATCCCTCCTTGTTGAGCAATAGCAATGGCTAGATCAGCACCGGTAACGGTATCCATTGCTGCCGAAACAACTGGCACATTAAGTGTAATGTTACGTGTGAACCGGGATCGGATATCCACTTCGCGAGGCAATACCTCACTGTAAGCTGGCACTAGTAGGACATCATCATATGTGAGTCCTTCTCCTACGAATTTATCTTCTTGGGAATGGCCTTTTACTGCAACCTTCCGAGAGGTCCGTTCTGACCGGAGTGCCGTGGATCGTTCCATGCACAAAAGTACGGCAAGAAAACGAGATCAAACGTTACAAGATCGTAGATATCAGATCAAAAAGAAGGAGATCCTAGTCTGAAGCAGTAAGCAGTGTTACCGTGCCTCGCCGTTCGATCTGACGACCTGTGCCGTTCCGGACGGATAGGTAATAACCATAGATCCCGATCGGGGCGCATCCGCTCTCGATCCTGCCATCCCAAGGTTCCTCCGGATCGTTCGTGGACCAGATGATCATTCCCCACCTGTTAATGATACTTAGTTCATACTCCTCTACATCAACGTAGGACAATACCGGGAAGAACGTCGGGTTATATCCACCAAGAACGAATGCATTAGGAATATACACCAATTCCTCTTGCACCGCGCACGCCGTATTGCTCATTGAAGTACTATCGATACCGGAGGGATTACCCACTTCATTGGCTACTACGAAATAACAGAATTTCCCATCGGTCGCGGTGAGGTCCTGAACCGGGTCGGTAAACTTCCAAGGCATTGACGGCACTACCGCAAGGACTTCGAACGGCATGTCCTCAATGCTTCTATGGATCGTATAGGAACCAACGTTGCCAGCCCAATCCTCATAACCGTTCCAATCCAATTTGTTCGTTCCATCCAGATCCGGTTCCGCCCGTAATAGAATGCTACCTCCAACATTACTCGTAAGAGCGGGTACACCACAACTATCCCTAACAATGACCCTGTATCGATATCCGCTCAAGGAAGGTTCCACATCGTTATCCGTAATGGTGATGGTAGGTCCTGACGATCCAGGCGCAGTCGCAATACCAAGATACTGCCCACCATCCCTGGAGCGCTCGAATCGATAATCACCAACTGTTGCATTCATATCCACGCTGTCCACGATGGTTATCTGATTCGCTCCGGTGACCGTTACTGTCTGGATGTAATTGAACGATGGCGTATTCGGATAATAGGTCAATACGCATACTTTGTTGCTCAATGAAGTCACCGTCCCTGCTACTTTTATTGCTTTGATCACATAACAATAACTACGGTCCGGAGCGACGTCGTGAACATAACTTGTTTGCGTTGACGGCACGGTGGACAGTATGTTCCATAGCCCGCCATCCACCTGCGCTAGTATCTGATAGGACTCTGCTTCCCACCCTACATATTCAGACCAGGAAAGGTCAACCTGCGCACCACAAAGATCATATTGTGCATCGACATGAACCGTACTATGAGGTGCACGCGTCGCACTCGTATTCGGACTTGGAGGCACTCCAACCTCGCAGGTATCAAAGGCTGCAACCGTAAACGACTCACTACCGATATCCGAGTTGCTATTGAGCCATGTATAACTTGTATTGTTCTGCCCGTACAATGTATCGATGATCACCCCTCCGGTCGGTGTAACCCACAATACAATATATCCATCCGTATCAGGTTCAGGACTTGGTGCCCAGTTAATGGATGTAAGACCGGTCAGCGAATCCACTGTTACAGCTGTAAGAATGGGCATTGAAGGCGGTGTTGCATCCGCGAATACATCGCCTTCATGATTGCTGTACGAAATACAACCTGAAGCGTCGAAAAGTCCAATGCGGAACGTGAGCGAATCTTCGCAGATATCCACCACATGTTGATAGCTGAATACGGTGTCCGAAACGCTTCCTAACATTGACCAGCTTCCGATCGGATATTCCAACCAAACCGAGAATTCATTTGCCGCGGTTGGCGCTGTGGCTGGTGCATTCCATGAAAGGTTGGCACTGCCGAGCGGGGTGCTTTGAAAAACTTGCAGAAACAACGTAGCTATGGTATCGCTAGGAATTGATATCTCGGATGGCACAGTGTTATTGCCTGTGGTCATATAGTAGAATTGCGGCCCTATATCGGCTCCTGCACCTAGATGAACGAAACTACTTTGGCCCAGTGCAAATATGGTGGTGAGCGGAGCGAAAGGCCCTGCTACAAGTGCCGAGTGGTAAATGTCGTATTGCTGGAATTCTCCGCCGGGATCCGTGATGGGTGTCCATGATATTGTAACGTCTCCATTAGCATCCACGTTAGCGCAATGCAGGATAGGTGGGTCCAAAGGCGCTGCAAACAAGGCACTAACGATCGCGACCTGAGCACAGATCGAAAGACAAACACGTATTACCAAGCGCCACATTAAGTCGAGTAGACGTTATAAAGACGTACGTATTGTTCAGTATGTTGCCACATTCAGCCTTTTGAACGAATTAAAGGTCCTCCATTTGGATCAAGTTGTTCTTCATCCTATTGAAATCCTCAATTATTTCCTGAACAATTTCTCGAGCTGAAAGTATATTTCCGATACGGCCAGCGACCTGTCCGATCTCCAACTCGCCATGTTCGAGATCACCTTCGAACATGCCTGCTTTTGCTCTTGCCCGACCCAATAAAGTGCGCAACTCCTCAATTGTAGCACATCTTGCATAGGCCTCTTCGATCTGTTGATAAAACGGATTCCGCAACAACCTTACCGGAGTCAATTCTTTCAACGTCAGTTGAGTAGCACCTTCACCAGCTGCAACTACCTGGTCCTTGAATCCAGTATGCGCAGAAGATTCCTTGGAACAAACAAATCGACTTCCGACCTGTACGCCATCCGCTCCCAAACACATGGCAGCAAGCATGGAACGACCATCTGAGATCCCTCCGGCGGCAATTACAGGTATCTGAACTGCATCACTGACCATCGGAACAAGCACCAAAGTTGTAGTTTCTTCACGTCCATTGTGTCCTCCGGCCTCAAATCCTTCTGCTACGATCGCGTCTACTCCAGCTTGCTCTGCTTTACGAGCGAATTTCGCGCTGCTCACAACGTGTACAACTTTGACTCCTTTCTGTTTCAATTTACTGGTCCAAGCCGCTGGATTTCCGGCACTTGTGAATACAATTGGCACTTTTTCCTCAATGATCACTGCCATGTGTTCTTCGATATTCGGGTAAAGCAAAGGAACATTCACGGCGAACGGGTTGTTCGTAGCGCCCTTGCATTTTCGAATATGGGCTCGAAGTACATCGGGATACATTGAACCGGAACCTATTACACCTAATCCACCCGAATTACTTACGGCTGAGGCCAGCTCCCAGCCTGAGCACCAGATCATTCCAGCCTGGACCAAGGGATATTTGATACCAAAAAGTCGAGGGATCCTATCAAACACCATCATATCGCGGTCGCAAAGGTATCCGCGCCTGACAAGTTTGAACGTATTATGTGCTTTGTTGATATCCTCTTTAAGGAAATTACGTATGCGTAACGGGATCTTTATTAAGTTTGCCCAATTGACAGTAGACCTATTTCTCTGAAATGATCCGTATTCTTACTCGTTCTGTATTTGTTCTCAGTGTTTTCTTCATGGGAACATCGAACGCTAATGCCCAGTATCTCTGGGATGTAGGTTTCCACGTGGGTGGTGCCAACTACCTCGGCGAGATGGGTGGAAAAGACCAACCTCGCAGGGACTTCGTATGGGATATGAAGTTGAACCAGACCCGTTGGACGGTCGGCGGTTTTGCGCGTCGCAAGATCAATCGATTGATCAGTGTGAATGCCGGACTTCTTTATTTCCGTATTCAGGGAAGGGACTCCGAATCTACTTACAAGCCTCGTGTGGGACGTAACTTGAATTTCCGCAATGATATGTTCGAGTTGTACGTCAGACCTGAATTCACAATATTTCAGGACAATGACATGGGCGGAAGTGGTCGTTATAAGACCGATTTCCGTTTGTTCGGATATGTAGGTCTTGCTGCTTATTACAGCAACCCAAAAGGACAGTTGGATGGTGATGGCGAGTTTTATTCGCTCAAACCTCTCGAAACTGAGAATGTGGCATACTCAAATATCGGCGTAAGTATTCCTGCGGGTATCGGAATGCACCTGACCTTTAAGCGTAGACATCGGTTCGGATTTGATTTCGGATGGCGCACCACCTTCAGTGATTACTTGGATGATGCTAGCACTGTATATGCTGACCCGGCTGATCTGAGCAGCCCATTGGCTGTTGATCTTGCCAACCAATCCATGTCCCAAGCAGAATACAACGCACTAGTGGATCCATCCAGCGCAATTGACCCGAGGAATTATGAAACCGGAGCACAGCGTGGAGATGCTTCACATAATGACAGCTACATGACCATGACCTTGACATATAGCTACGTACTGCGTGGTCAGTCCAACTTTTACCGCCAGCGGTATAACTGGATCCGTGGTAACAAACGTGTAGGTCGCAAATCACGCGCTAAGTTCTAAGCTTGCGGTTGAAACATATTTTAAAAGGGAGGCTGAAAAGCCTCCTTTTTTTTAGGACAAAGTTGCCGAGGGGGTATTTGGCTCGATCATGCAGGCCTCTTGCCGCATGCCTCTAAAGCATGATCCGTCCCGGACCAGGGCTCGAGTGTTGGAT
>JAGNUG010000073.1 GCA_017987115.1 Flavobacteriales bacterium
GGCATAATCAGTGCCAGCTTGGCCAAGCTGTTACAGGCACGTGGCTTCACCGTGACCATTCAGAAATTGGACCCCTACATCAATGTGGACCCTGGAACGTTGAATCCATACGAACATGGTGAATGTTATGTAACGGAGGATGGTGCCGAAACTGATCTTGATCTTGGCCACTATGAGCGCTTTCTGGATGTACACACCAGCAAGGCCAACAATGTAACGACCGGTCGGATCTACCAGAACGTGATCAGCAAGGAACGGCGCGGAGAATATTTGGGCAAGACCGTGCAGGTGATCCCGCACATTACCGACGAGATCAAATCCCACATCCAGGTCCTTGGACGAAGAGGGATCTATGATTTTGTGATAACCGAAGTCGGTGGTACGGTGGGTGACATAGAAAGCTTGCCATACGTGGAAGCGATCCGCCAACTGAAATGGCAAAAAGGAAAGGATTGCCTGACCATCCATTTGACCCTGCTCCCGTTCTTGGGAACTACAGGTGAACTGAAGACGAAGCCCACCCAACATAGCGTAAAGGAACTATTGAGCCTAGGTGTGCAGCCGGACATTCTGGTCTGTCGTACGGAACACTCGATGATCAAGGGGATGAAGGAAAAGATCGCGCTGTTCTGCAACGTGGACCCAACCGCCGTCATTGAAAGTCGCGATGCGGATACCATATACGACGTACCGTTGATGATGCAACAAGAGGGATTGGATCAAGTGGTGCTGAACAAATTGGGCATAGAGTCATACCCGGAAGCCGACCTAAGTAATTGGAATGATTTTTTACGCCGGTTCAAGAACCCAACGGCTGAAGTAAAGATCGGTCTGGTGGGTAAATACGTTGAATTGCGTGATGCATACAAAAGCATCAAGGAAGCATTGGACCATGCAGGTGCAGCGAACGAGTGCAAGGTCAACATCAAATGGATACACAGCGATAGGCTTACTGCCAAGAATGTTGCGAAACGTCTTGGTGATCTGAGCGGGATACTTGTTGCACCTGGCTTTGGTCATCGTGGAATAGAAGGAAAGATCGAGGCCATCAAATTCGCTCGGGAGAACAAGATCCCGTTCTTCGGGATCTGCTTAGGGATGCAATGCGCAGTGATTGAATTCGGTCGGAATGTAATGGGCCTACCCGAGGCGAATAGCACGGAGATGGACGGCGACACCAAGCAACCGGTCATCGCCATTATGGAGAACCAGAAGGGTGTGGAGGATAAGGGCGGCACGATGCGCTTGGGTGCCTATCCGTGCAAGATCGCTGACGATAGTTTGGCACGGACCATCTACAAAAAGAAGGACATTACTGAACGACATCGCCATCGCTATGAGTTCAATAATTCATACTTGAGTGCTTACAAGAAAGCAGGCATGGAAGCGACCGGTATCAATCCGCAGGGGAAACTGGTCGAGATCGTGGAGATCAAGGATCATCCGTGGTTCGTTGGCGTGCAATTCCACCCGGAATACCGCAGCACAGTTGCCAAGCCACATCCGCTCTTCATCCATTTCGTGAAGGCCGCTATGAACCAAGGTTCCACGCCGATCGAAACAGAGGAGGTGAACGAAGCGATCGGATAGAGAGCGACGCGGTTAAGCGGGTGATAAAAGGCAAGGCCAGTAAGGCTTTGGCAACCGCATCCATCATCCGTCACCTTTCCCGATCAACCTTCTCCTCATCCGGCTATCTTTGCCGCCTTTCGCCCTTCCCTCAATAATTGGCGGAGCATTGCATGGACCGTAATTCGATAATCGGCTTTATTCTCATCGCATCCATTTTGGGTCTGTACACATGGTACACGATGCCCAATGCCGAACAACGTGCGCAGATCGTGAAAGAGCAGCGCATGCAGGATAGCTTGGCTGCGATCAAAGTAGAACAGGAAACCACCACGAAGGAGCTTGCGAAGCAAGCTGAGACGGAACAGGCCATCGACAGCACAGTAGCGTTGGTTGCTGGTGTCGACACCTTGAACAAGGACAGCTTGCGCACGGTGGCATTGAACCAACGCTATGGGATATTCAGCGCTGCAGCACTCGGTGAAAGCCAAGTGATCGAACTGGAGAATCTTAAACTCAAGGTCAGCATCAACACCCATGGCGCTCGTCCGGCGTTGATCCTGTTGAAGAACCACAAGACCTTTGAAAAGACCCCGGTCATCCTTGCTGATCCGGATAGTGGCAACTACGAGTACGACTTCTTCATTGGTAACCTGAAGCTCAGTACACGGGATCTCTATTTCACTGCTGAACGATCGGGCAAGACCGGAGTTAAGCTGACCGCTCCGACTACGGATCCAGGCAAATACGTCCGCATCACCTACCAATTGGATACAGGGGGCTTCTTCCTGAATACCACCATGGAGCTGGTGGGCATGGAGAATGAAGTGGACCCCAAGAATGTCGCATTCCGCTGGAGCATAGCTGGACTTAGCAACGAGAAATACCGCGACGGGGAACTCCAGAAATCAAGCGTTTACTACAAATATTTCAGCGATAACCGGGACCTGTTGAGTGAATCGGATGAAGATGAAAAGAAGCTGGAGGGTAAGACCAACTGGGTCGCTTTCAAGCAGGACTTCTTCACGGTTGCAATGATAAGCGATGAGGGGTTCGCCAACGGTTCGAAAATTGCGATCACGCCGTTGGAGGATACGCTGCACACCAAGCATTACGAAGCGGAACTGTTCTTTGAAAAAGACCGCGGCGCGGAGGTCATCTTCCCGATGCGATTCTACCTCGGCCCGAACCACTATGGCACGTTGCGCCGCACTGAAGTACCACAATTCGACCGCATCATCGATCTAGGTTGGGGCATTTTCGGATGGATGAACAAGTGGCTCGTCATCCCGATCTTCAACTGGCTATCCGGCTGGGGCTGGGGCTATGGCCTGATCATCTTCGTTCTTACCGTGGTCATCAAATTGTTGTTGATGCCGCTTACATGGAAGAACTTCATATCCAGCGCCAAAATGCGCGTTCTGAAGCCGGAGATGGAAGCCATCACCGAGAAGTTCAAGGATGGCGATGCGTTGAAAAAGCAGCAGGCCTCCATGGACCTGTATCGCAAAGCCGGTGTCAACCCAGCGAGCGGTTGCTTACCGATGCTTGTACAAATGCCCGTACTGTTCGCCATGTTCCGGTTCTTCCCGAGCAGCATCGAATTACGCCAACAGGGCTTCTTGTGGGCCGATGACCTCAGCACTTACGACTCCGTAGCCAGTCTTCCATTTACCATTCCCGGTTATGGTGATCACGTTAGTCTGTTCACCATCCTTATGGCGGCAAGTACCATTTTCTACACGTGGATCAACAGCCAGAACATGCCCACGCAGCAGGGTATGCCGGGCATGAAGACCATGATGTACATCTTCCCGTTCATGATGCTTTTCTTCATGAACAGCCTACCTGCTGGACTCAGCTATTACTACCTGCTCGCCAATATGATCAGCATTCTGCAAATGACCTTGCTGAAAAAACTTTTCGTTGACGAGGACAAGATCCGTGAGCAACTGCTGTTGAATATGAAGACACCTAAAAAGAAAAGCAAGTGGCAGCAACGATTGGAGGATATTCAGAAACAGCAAAAAGCAGTTAAACGACGTTAGATAACTTTTATCAAACGGCCGCTCTCCCCGACCGGGTCATCGGCTTTCGGCACGCAACGTGCATTAGAGATCAAATCATGAAAACGCTGACCTATATCGCGGCCGTCGCATTGCTCGCCTTCCCTGCGGCGTGCAAGGACAAGGAGAAAGTGGTGGAGACCGTTGTTGTTGCAGATACTACGACAGTTGAGGATACACCAGCAATGCCTGTGGCGGAAGAGTTGGTAGCTGGGATGGAGTCCAGTATGGACCATCCTATCCCGGACTCCCATAAAATGGGAGGAGGCGAAAAGGAGGATTCCCTGGTATTCAGCATTGGCCGCACACCGTGCTTCGGTACGTGCAAAGCCTATTGGATCAACGTTTACCGCAGCGGTTATGCCACGTTCAATGGTAATAGCAATGTGGAAAAGATCGGACCACATGAAGGATGGGTAGGACAGGACACCATCGTGATGCTGATCAACGAAGCATACCGGATCGGGTTCTTCGAATTGGAAGACATATACGATGGGCCGGTAACGGACCTACCAAGCATGACGATCCAGGTGGTCGCCAATGACAAGGATAAAAAGGTAACTGGCCGTGTAGGCACACCTACCAAGTTGAAGAATTTCGGCAAGTTGGCGGATGAGCTATTGTTCCCGATTGCATGGATCCCTATTGCACCAAAGGACTAGGGATTGATCAAAGCGCGACCGTTCATACTCAGTGCAATACCATTGAACACATTGCAGGTACCTATGACCGCATGAATACTACCTTTGCTGCCCGTTTTCCACATTCTAATATGTGGAAGATCCGACCCTTGAACCTAACGAACACGATGATGAAACGATTATTGACCCTCTGCATTGCTGTAACGGTAGTGCTTGCTGCACGCGCTGATGAGGGCATGTGGCTACTGAACAAACTCAAGCAGGTCAATGAGGCCGACATGCAAAAGCTCGGGTTCAAGCTAACTGCGGATGACATTTACAACATCAACAAGAGCAGCGTAAAGGACGGTGTGGTTCGTTTGGGTGGTGGCTTCTGTAGCGGTGAAATGGTAAGTGCCGAAGGGTTGTTCCTCACCAACCACCATTGCGGCTATGACGCCGTACAAAGTTTGAGCACGGTGGAACACGATTACCTTACCGATGGCTTCTGGGCAATGACCCGGAAAGATGAACAACCAGCCGGTTTCGCTGTGAGCTTCCTCCAACAGATCGATGATGTTACGGCAGATGTTCTAGCGGTGCTGAAAGACGGCATGACCGAAGATGAGCGTGCGGCCGCGATCGATGAGATCTCAGCAACATTGACCGCCAAGATCGGTTCAGAGAATGGCATGAGCGCTGACTTCAAGCAAATGTTCGAAGGCAACGAATTCTACATCTTCACCTACAAGACCTACCAGGACGTTCGTTTGGTGGGAACACCGCCTAGCTCCATCGGAAAATTCGGAGGTGATACCGACAACTGGATGTGGCCGCGCCACACTGGCGACTTCAGCATGTTCCGCGTGTATACCGGAACTGACGGTGAGCCTGCGGACTATGCCGAAACAAACATTCCCTACACACCGAAATTCCACTTCCCGATAAGCATGGAAGGTGTTAAGGAAGGTGATTTCGCAATGGTAATGGGCTATCCTGGATCCACTGATCGATTCCTCAGCAGCCAAGGAGTTAAGCTAGCGCTGGACGTTGAGCAGCCGAGCCGTGTAAAAGTGCGTCGCGCGAAATTGGATGTCTATGACGAATTCATGGATCAGGACAATGCCGTGCGTTTGAAGTATGCCAGCAAGCATGCTCAAGTGAGCAACTACTGGAAATATTTCATTGGGCAGCAGCGCGGCTTGAAGCGCCTGCACGTCTATGACAAGAAGAAAGCACAAGAGGATGAATTGATGGCCTGGGTGAATGCGGACGCTGGTCGCAAAGCGAAGTATGGTGAGATCGTATCCTTGTTGGACAATGGCTACGCAACGCGTGCAAAGTCGGAGAAAGCGTTGGTCTACATGCAGGAAGGAGCATTCGGAAGTGAGATGATCGTTCTCGGTTTCCGCTTGTTCGGATTGAAGGCGGCCTTGTCCGAAAAAGAACCTGATGCTGCCAAGATCGCAGCAGGAGTTGCCCGTGCACAAGCAGCTGCCGATGAATTCTGGAAGGATTACGATCCAGCGACCGACGAAAAAGTAACGGCAACGATGTTCCGTATGATCCATGATGACGTGGAGCGTGCCTTGCAACCGGACATCATGGCCACCGTTGAGAAAAAGTACAAGAGCAACTTTGATGCTTGGGCAAAGGCCGTGTTCGCGAAAAGCATTTTGACCGATCGTGCGCGTTTGGATGCTTTCTTGGCGAAACCAACATTGAAAGCATTGGATAAAGATCCGGGATTCCAGGCTTCGGAGAGCTGCTTACAACATTACCGCGGTGTTTTGGGACCTGCAGCGGATGCCGGTCAGGCCGACCTGGATAAAGGCTACCGCTTGATGGTTGCCGCCATGCGCGAAAAAGACCCGAACAAGATGTGGTATCCGAATGCGAACAGCACCATGCGCTTGACCTACGGCACCGTTGGTAGCTACTACCCGATGGACGGTGCACATTATCAATACGAAACGACGTACAAAGGCATTCTTGAGAAAGAAGACCCGACCAATGACGAATTCCGCATCAGTCAAAAGGAGAAGGACCTCTATTTGAAAAAAGACTTCGGTCGTTATGCAGATAAGGACGGAGACCTGAAGATCTGCTTTATCAGCAACAACGACATCACCGGTGGTAACAGCGGTAGTGTGGTGATCAACGGCAATGGCGAAATGATCGGTATCGCATTCGACGGTAACTGGGAATCGATGAGCGGCGACATTTCCTTCGAACCGGAATTGCAGCGGACGATCAGTGTGGACATTCGTTACGTGCTTTGGACGATCGACAAATTTGCAGGTGCTGGTCACTTGGTGAGCGAAATGACCTTGGTAGAACCCAAGCCTGAAGTGGTTCCAGAACCATCATCAGGAATTGAGATCAAGGAGCCAAAAGGCAATGGTGCTAAAGCGAAGGTGAATGGCGCAGCGCCACCGAAGCCTTAATTGCGGGAGAATAATAAATCGTTGAAAAGGGGATCTTCGGATCCCCTTTTACGTTTCTGGGCGCCGTTCGCATAAGACGTTTAGCACCAACGCAAAAACCGACGGATCGTGCATACCGATGATCCGATCTACATTGCATGCAAATGGCATCCCCTAACCTACTCGATGCTCTCCCTGAGTTGGTCCGTGAAGGCCTGATCACCACCGATCAAGCTGAACGTATACAAGCGCGCTATGCCGTGCCCGATGAACAACCGGGCAACCGGATGCTCTTGCTCTTCAGCATTCTTGGTGGCTTGCTTATTGGCCTCGGACTCATCTTGGTCGTTGCGCATAATTGGGAAGACTTCAACAAGACCACGCGCACCATCTTCGCCTTCTTGCCCATGGCTATCGGCCAAGGCTTGGTGCTTTACACACTTCTGAAAAAACGCGCCATTGCCGGTTGGAAAGAAGGCACTGCGATCTTCTTGATGCTCGCTGTTGGAGCCTGCATCGCGTTGGTGAGCCAGATCTACCACATCCCCGGCGAGGTGCATGAATTCCTCTTGGTATGGAGCCTGCTCACAGTTGCGTTGTTGTATGTGCCCGGCTCATTGGCAAGCGCATTGTTATACATCGGTATGATCACGTGGTATGCGGGTGCCTATCGCACGGAGTCGTGGCAAACGGTTCAACATCCTTGGTTATACCTCCCGTTATTGGCGGCGGTCATTCCTGCGTACATCCGGGAACTGCGTGCCAATGGTAGCGGCACGGGCTTCTTTTGGTTGAATATGATCGCGGCTCTATCAATTGCGATCGGTAGCCAATTGTTCTGGTACGATGGCCATTTGGAAGTAGCCTTGGGAATTATGGGATTGGCAGTGGCCTATTGCTTGGTACCACCGGTGTACCGCGGCAAGCCGATCCGCAACGGAGCATGGCCGTTCTTTGGTGGCATTGCGGTGTTGGGTGTGCTCTACTTCTTAAGTTACCACGACATGTGGAGCGAGATCAAGCGCGAGAATGGCGACCGCTTGGGCCCCGACATTTGGCCCGTACTCACCCTACTGGCCATTGGCATTACGGCGTACGTCCTCGCCATGCGTTGGCGCAAACCCATGCAAGCCACGTGGTTCCCTGAGAGCTTGGTCATAGTGCTTGTCGCGTATGGAATTGCATTCTTCTCTATCCCCGCTGCCACCATCATCATCAATGCGTGGTTGTTGGCGCTCGGGTTGCACACGGTGATCACCGGTCTGCATTTGGACTCCTTGCCGCGCATGAACCTGGGCCTCGCCATCATCAGTGTCACCATAGGGTTGCGCTTCTTCGATCTGGACATTAACGATGCGTTGAAGGGTGTGGTCTTCATTGCGCTGGGCATCGGGTTCTTGGTAATGAATCTGCGTTTGATCAACCAACGAAAAAAAGCAGCCCATGCGTAGCGCACTGATCTTCTTCGCACTCATGGTGGCCGCTCAATGGTTCGTGCCATGGAACAGCATCCGAGGCAATGAACGCGTGTTGCGGGAAGGCAGGTCGTTCAACTTCAGGACTGCACCCATTGACCCGCACGACCCGTTCCGTGGCGAGTATGTAACGCTACGCTACGACATCGAAGCCAAACAGCTTTACGCGGACCCAGCAGAGAACTGGCACCAAGTGCACCACGCCTACATCGTACTAAAGACCGTTGATGGTTACGCCGCCATAGACCGCTTGGAAAAAGAGGAACCCAATGCTGATGTGCCCTATCTCAACTGCACCATCGATGCGTGGAACATGACCGATGACAGCACCATGATCAACGTGGACCTGCCCTTTGACCGCTACTACTTGGAAGAAGGCCGTGGCCGCCGCACCGAACAACTTATGGTAGAAAGTATGGATGACACAACCCGCGAAATGGATGCCTACGTAACCGTGCGTGTCTTGGAAGGTGAAGGCGTTATTGAGGAGTTGGTGATCGGCGGTAAGCCATTGCGGGAGTGGATGGATTAGAGTTTGAGTCGGGTATTCGGTGTGGAGTAACTTTAGATACCTACCATTGATCTGAGCCAAATGAAGAACCATGCGATTGTTTGCTTTTTCTTGTTGTTCAGCTTCGCGCCATTGAAGGCTCGAGGTCAAGTGAGCTACCTTCAATGCAACGGATTCGACAACGACATCGTTAGCGAGTCGGTATACATTGAACTGGATAGTTCCAATGTTTGGGAGTTAGGCTTTCCAAGTGACTCACTATTCGGTTACGCTAATACAATACCCGATGAATTTTTCTTTGATACTGAAGCACTGAATGCATTCAGCGATACATCTGCGTTCTATGCGATCTTTAAAGACAATGGTTTTGGTGTTGTCACTTATCTGGGATACTATGTTCCATTGAGTATTGAATTCGACCATCGCTTTATAACGGACTCCGGAAATAGCTACGGAATGATCGACATGTCATTTGACGATGGAGTGACATGGTATGACGTCCTATCTGATACATACAATACGGACTGGACTTTCGCTGGGCCGGGACTGAATGAACATTATTTCGAAGGAACAGGTGATACACGTTTCGATAGCCTAGCGGTCGTTGGAAATTCCAATGGAACGGTCCATTCAGTATTCACTAAAGAGATCGACGAGATCATAACCAATGACAACCTAAGTCCGGATAGCCTCATCGTTCGGTTCAGATTCATTGCTGATAGCACTGCAACCAATGTGGGTTGGCAGATAGACAATATATGCATGCAAATGGATACCCCCAGTGGCATTCAGGATCTAGCATCAGCTTACAATTTATCCATCTATCCAAATCCAAGCAACGGATCGTTCCGGATCGAAAAAACCGATGTTTCGGGCCGACTGTTCATCTACAACAACCTAGGCGAGATCGTGTACGCGGAAAACCTAAGAACAACCGCAATCAATGTCGACCTGGAACCGGGTTTATACCAAGTCGTTCTGGAACAGCAACACGGCCTTTGGACGACCAGAGTAGTGATCGAGTGAAATATCTAAACCACTGCAGTGTCTCTCGAAGAGGACCCTGCAGTTTCCTGAACACCTTAGTTAAGCAAGCTGAATGAATTGATGATACCAGCACTAGCAAAATGGATAGTCCTACTCTTCGGAGTATTCATTCTAGCTGTCGGTTTTCTAATGCTGATCGATCCGGAAAAAGCACGGTCTATCTTGAAGAAAGCGGGCAGCACCACTATCATCAATTGCGCAGAGATCACCATCCGGCTTATTCCTGCCACGGCCATGATCGTTGTTGCAGACGCGTGCAAGTATCCTGAGGCGTTCAACCTTTTTGGTTGGATCATGGTCATTACGTCGATGGTGCTTTATGCTGTTCCCCGAAAAATGCATCACGCCTTTTCCCTGAAAGTGCAGCGCTTTTGAAGCCGCTTACGTTCGGTTCATTTCCGCGTTCGCTTTTCTATTGGGCGTGCGCTGTGAGGTGTTATGCCCTTTGGTACATGCCATGCATTCCACTAAGGATCGAATAGTCGAATGAACTGGCAAACGGAATTTACTGCTCAAACCTATACAGGCTTTGACCGATCTATCTACTTCAGAGACCGCACCCGCACCCAATACTCTTTTGAGTCTGCCTCCAAGCGCATGATATACTCTTCACCACGAAGCTCTATAACTTCATGAACGCTCTGAGCGGAACCGAACGAACGAGGCAATAATGCTGTGCGTGTGCCGAACTCGTCGCCGTCGTTCATCGCGAAATACGCCGGTTCGGTTTTATTGTCAAGTGGTTTCACGGCTTTCCAACCCACTAAGCTACTACATGGCTTACCGATGTTATCTCTGATCTCATTGGCAATTATGTAATCCTTGCCATCCAGCATCAGGTAATGGAGAAAGAATGAGCTGAAGTCATCTCCTACGGTTGCGGTGAAAAAATGCCGCTCCATTTCACATCCTACAAGTGGTCCAAAGCCAGAAACCAGGTCGAAGTTCAGTTTCCAAACACCATCCTGGCCCGCTTTACCCGTGCCCAAATAAGTTTTATAACCATACACGTTCAATGTTCCGTCTTTCTGAAATGAAGCAGTTCCTGACTTGCAGTAACGCATGAAAGCCGCTTTGCCTGGTTTCTTATTGTCCTCCGGAGGGTATGAATCCTTGAACTTATGAGCATATCCATTGATGTGCTCACCGATCTCTTTATCGAACGAGTGAAGCACGAAACCCAAATATCCAGAGTTCGATAGGTTCGAAAGCATGTTCATATAGTGCATGTTCCCCGTCGCATCCATCACCCATTGGTGATCATCAGAATGCATTGAGCCTTCCAACAATTCTGGATCACACCACTCCTTCACGCCCCTTGCATTAACGGTAACGATCAAGTGTTTACATGCCTCACCTTCGCTCTGTCTGGAAACGCGTAAAAATGTATTCCCATTATCATCAACGTAATGTGTTTGCATTGCGCAGTACTTCGCTTGGCCAAGTTCCACCTGCTGATCATAAAGCAACTTTCCGGACAGGTCCAAAGCAAATACGCGATAGGTGTTTTCTTTCGACTTATCGGTGTTGGAGCCAAAGGGTTTCAGATCCATTATCACGGTGGTGTTGGCATTCTCAAAGTGCTTAACTGCAAAATTGTCCAAGCTTTTTTCCCTGCTATCCTCCACACGGACCAATTGAGTTGCATCGCCCACCATCATCCCATCCCGGTCGAAATTTGCCATGGCCAGAACCCTTCGCTCATCTTCTTTGCTGAAGAACGCATAATACATCCGCAAGCCATCATCCACAACGAATACTTCAAGTATCTTGAATTCATCGGTGTTCACCACTGGTACCGCGATCGCTTGTGTTGATTCCAATTGCATCGTGGTCCGCGACCAGACTTCGATAAAACCCAATTTATCCTTCTTCTCCTTTTCTATGCGTAGCGTGTAGAATTTGGTGGCATCCATACCTATACCAATGCGATCATCGTCGATCGGCTCCATAGGCGATCCAACTTCCACATCCAGCTCTTGAGCATGGTTCTGCATTGCGAACAACATCACAATTGCTCCAATGAATAAGGCTTTGACCAGTTTCATGAATGCATGTTTTAAGCGGAGCAATATAGAACGAACGGTAGATCCGCAAGTGCGTAAACATTCAAGCGAGCCTAATGATCCCGTTGCCGAGACCCTTTAAGCCTTTATAACTTGGCTAGCCATAAATGCCAGAGCGGAACCATACACTCGATACTCCTGTAGAGCCATTGGCTACGGTAAAATTAGTATACTGAGTCCGAGTGCTACAGGAGCGATTGTGACACCTTTGTAATACACAGTAAACACCATGACCAAAACCCTCCTACTCTTCTGTAAACCTTTGCAGGGTCTCTCGAAGTGGACCCTGTAATTTCTCAAGGACACTCACCGTCACCAAATAAAACTCTTGATCACTACCCTATCCTCACAGTACTCGCCTGCATAGCTGCCCCATCCAATAACCCAATGACCGAGCACGCAAAAAAGTTTGGATAAGACGCGCGTGTTCGAGGATCGGAAAGGTGAAGACGAACTTTAGGATCTTTCATTGTTTCGAACACACTTCCAACCATTGGTCCCAGCGCTAGAGTTCACCGCTGCCTATGACGGGTCAGCCTTGAATTTTACCTTGAACACCTTGAGCGCGGTTCTCGAAGAACGTGGGCGGATCCAATTGTTCATTGCAGCCAAATTGGCTAGGGAACACCGTAGTTTTGAGGCAGGCGGAATGATCATCCTGATCGTATCCGATCGTTCACGTCACGCAAAAAAACAGAATGGAAGAGTACAAGATCGAAATCATAGAATCCATAGCGCTTATCGTTTCCTTCCTCATGCTCCGGTTCGTTCTTACCCGGACCATCGAAAAAGTAGCGTTGAATTTTTCCTACCAAAAGCCACGCGTGAAGATCATTAAAAAGATCATCAACATCTTATTGATCTTCGTTGCGGGCGGCATTCTGACCTTCATTTGGGGAGTTGACCGGACGGAGTTGATCTATTTGGTCTCCACACTCTTGACCATTCTGGGTATCGCTTTTTTCGCACAGTGGTCCATCATTTCGAACATCACTTCTACGCTGATCATCTTTTTCAGCCACCCGGCCACGATCGGTGACACGATAACCGTAATGGATAAGGACTTTTCGATTGAAGGCAGGATCAGCGACATCGGCGCATTCTTCGTTATTCTCAAAACAGCCGACGGAGAAAAGGTTTCCATTCCAAGCAATGTGTTCATCCAAAAAATAATCAAACGGAAAGGTCCGGATCGACCAATTCCTCAGTAAGACCGGGTTCCGATTTGATCAAGACCACTTCAATACCAGAACGAGCCAGCGATGAAAAAATACGGACACCTCGCAACCCTCCTCCTCTGCTCCCTAGCACTCACAACCCTCAACATTGCAGCAACCGCGCAGAGCATCGACTCCATTCCCGATCACAACACCTTCACCATCTCGTCCAGATACGTTCACGAGCCTCGCGTGATCAATGTGTGGGTGCCACCCAGCTACACTGCAGGTAGCGACTCCCTGCCGGTACTGTACATGCCGGATGGCGGGATCAACGAGGACTTTCCGCATATTGCGAATACGCTGGCCGAATTGATCGCCAGCAAGCGTATACCACCGATCATATTGGTAGGCATAGAGAACACGGAACGCAGAAGGGACCTCACCGGCCCGACCAGCAACGCGGAGGACAAAGAAATTGCCCCGGTCGTTGGTGGCTCAGCGAACTTCAGGGATCTCATAGGAAAGGAACTGGTTGCAGAGATCGATGGCAATTACCGCACCACGGGACAGCGCGGCATCATTGGAGAATCCTTGGCCGGATTTTTTGTTGTTGAAACGCTGTTGTTACACCCCGAACAATTCGACTTCTACATTGCGATGGATCCTTCACTCTGGTGGAATGATATGGGCATGGTGAAAACCGCTCCGGAACACCTGAAGGAATTTCCCACTAAGCCTATCCGGTTCTGGTTCGCGGGCTCCAATGTGCAGGATGAAACCCCCTTCATAGCAGACTTCAATACCACCCTGCAACTCAACGCACCGAAAACGTTGGTCTGGCATTATGCGGATGAACCAACAGAAACCCATGCCACGATCTTTAGAGCAACCAAGGAGAAGGCGTTGGTCTGGGTGTTGGGTGGTGGGATGAAGTGACATGCCTACCTCCGTTCCGATGACCGCTCATGGGTGAGTTAGCGGATAATCTTTGCCATCGGTGAAATTAGGACCGAGAAGCGTGAGGCCAGGAAGTGTGTTACATCCAATTATGACCGCGCGAACTTTGGGGATGCCCACAATACACCTCTCCTGCCAACCTGTCACCCCTACCCCATTGGCACAACCTTTGAACTTCGGGCTGTCCTAATTCAGGGTACTGTGTAGTATCCTTCAAGATAAGAAAATGACAACGAGCACCAAAGAGAAGACAGCCAGTAAGAGCGGTACGATCAGCGTACATACCGAGAACATCTTTCCCATTATCAAGAAATTCCTGTATTCGGATCATGAGATCTTTATACGGGAACTGGTCAGTAATGCTGTTGATGCTACACAAAAGCTGAAGACGCTCTCCACACGCGGGGAATTCAAAGGCGAGTTGAGCGATACCACGATCACGGTGAGCATTGATAAAGAGAAAAAGACGTTGACCATCAGCGATCACGGTGTGGGACTCACTGGCGAGGAGGTGGAGAAGTACATTAATCAGATCGCCTTTAGCGGCGCGGAGGAGTTCTTGGAGAAATACAAGAGCGAAAAGGACGCGACCAAGATCATCGGGCATTTCGGCTTGGGGTTCTATAGCGCCTTCATGGTGGCCAATAAGGTCGAGATCTTCAGCAAGAGCTGGCAAGATGCCGAGGCTATCCATTGGTCCTGCGAGGGCAGCACGGAGTTCACACTTACCACGGGAGAACGCACGGAGCGCGGTACGGACATCGTGTTGCACATCAATGAAGATAGCTTGGAATTCCTGGAGGAGCCACGCATCCTGGGCATCCTGAAAAAGTATTGCAGCTTCCTGCCCATTCCCATCGCATTCGGCGAAGAAGAGGTCGGCGAGAAGGACAAGAAGGTGAAGCAGCCGCGCATCATCAACAACACCGACCCTGCGTGGACCAAGCAACCCTTATCGCTTAAACCAGAAGACTACACGGGCCTCTACCACGAGCTGTATCCGATGAGCGAGGATCCGTTGTTCCACATCCACCTGAATGTCGACTACCCGTTCAAGCTCACGGGCATTCTGTATTTCCCCAAGCTGAAACGCGATTTCGATCCGCAGCGCAACAAGGTGCAACTATACAGCGAACAGGTTTTTGTGACCGACAACGTCAACGATATCCTACCGGAATTCCTAACGCTGTTGAACGGTGTGATCGACTCGCCGGACATTCCGCTGAACGTATCGCGCAGTTACCTGCAGAGCGATGCAGCAGTGAAGAAGATCAGCGGCCACATCACCAAGAAAGTGGCGGACAAGCTGCACGAAATGTTCAAGAGCGACCGCCCCGACCTGGAAGCCAAGTGGGACGACATCAAGGTCTTTATTGAATACGGCATGCTCACCGACGAGAAATTCTTCGATGCGGCGCAGCAGTTCAACCTCTTCAAGAACACCGATGGCACCAGCTACACCTTGGAGGAACTGAAGATCAAGCTAGCGCCCACACAAACCGATAAGGAAGAGAACGTGATAGTGCTTTACGCCAACGATGTAGAAGGTCAGCACCCGTTCATCGAAGCGGCAAGATCAAGAGGCTACGAGGTGATGTTGTTGGATAGCCAGCTAACGGCCCACGTGATCCAGCGCTTGGAGATGAAGAACGATAAACTGCGTTTCGCCCGCGTGGATGCCGATACCTTGGACAAGCTGATCGCCAAGGACACCAAAGCAGAAAGCACATTGACCGAAGAAGAACTTGGCACGTTGAAGCCAGCGTTCGAGTCGGTTATCGGAGACACTAAGTTCTCCTTACAATTTGAGCCCATGGGTGCAGAAGGCGATGCGGTGGTGATCACCCGTCCGGAATTCATGCGCCGCCTACGCGAGCAGCAACAAACCGGTGGTCAGAACATGTTCGGCAACATGCCGGAGATGATGAACCTCGTGGTGAACACGGACCATCCGCTAACCCGCACGATCCTCGATTCCAAGACCGACAAACGCAAAGAAAAGCTGAGTAAACAGGCTGTTGATCTGGCACTGTTGGGTCAAGGAATGTTGAAGGGCGAAGCGTTGACGGCTTTCTTGCGGAGAAGTGTGGAGTTGATCAAGTGAGGGTAGCAAAATTTGAAACGCAACGACGCGACGCTGTATGGTCCAAGAAAACGGATGTGCGACATGCGTTCTATACGTTGCGTCGTTGCGTTTCAAACTCTTCGCCTACACAGCGTCGTTCACACCTAGAGCCTAATGTTTGCTTATTGCGACCAGCTTTTCATGGTGTCGCACTTGCATCAAGCCGGTGCCGTTCACGAAGGTTATGGAACCTACCGGACCGGAGTAGTATTTACCAGTGGTGATCTCCGTTGATTCCAGCACAAGATCGAACTTTACCTTGCTATTGACCCTGGTCGCGTGCTTGTTGTTGAGGGCATTGCGTGTATCGATCACGACCTCCTTGGTCAAGTAGCCTGGCTTGTTAAAGACCAGACGTGCTTTGGCATCAACGGGTATCTCGAAGTAGAATCGTCCGTTGGGGAGGATCTCCGAATGGGTGCAGTAATTCTCTTCCAATTCCACAACAAGTACCACGTCCTGGACGGTGCTATCATTGACATGCAGCCACCCTGTAATGAGCAATGGCTCCTTAACGGGGTTTTGAATAGGCGAAGCATACAGCCCAAGGCCAACAAGTGCGAAAAGCGCTGTTAATAAAGCAAGAACTACAATGAATTGAGTTTGCCTCTTCATCTTAGGGAGAGATGATGAACGGTTCATTACTATGG
>JAGNUG010000181.1 GCA_017987115.1 Flavobacteriales bacterium
GTGATCATGTCCCAAGGTTTCTGCGTTTGGAAAGGTGTAGATCGTTTCAAGGATCGTTTGATCGTGCATCCACATGGTCTCGAAATGTTCCAGGGGTTGACCGTGAAGGATAAATTGATCGGACTTCCTTTCCGCATGTTGCTTCGCTATTTGGTTTCTAGAAGTCGTGTGACGATCTCTTTGGGCGGGAAGCTGACTGATATTTTGAAGAAATTGGCCTCAGGTACCACGGGCGAGATCGCGGTACTGCCTAATGCTGTAGAAGTGCCTAATGTTCAAGTGCCACGTGGTCGCAATGAAACGTTACGGATCCTTTTTGTTGGTCGATTCGCGTTCAACAAAGGGATAGATGTTCTGATGTCGGTAGCAGAACGGCTCGTTGCCGAAGGACATGGCGGACGACTGCGGTTTGAACTTGCTGGCAGTGGTCCACTATTGGAGCACTTTAAGAGCAAGGGACTTCCATCGAACGTACAATTACTGGGTCGAGTTGATGACGATGAATTGTTCGCACTTTACACCCAATGCGATGTCTTCCTCTTACCGACCCGTTTCGAAGGAATGCCAACAGTTGTGTTGGAAGCCATGGCGCGAAGCATGCCAATAATTGTGAGCGATGTTGGTGCAACCGCAGAATTGGTTGGACAGGATAATGGCTGGCTTCTCCCACCCGGTGACGCTGATGCACTTTACCGGGCACTGATCGAGTTCATGGACTTGTCACCGGCGGAGAGAGATGCGCTTGGTGCATCCTCATTGGCCAGGGTAAAGGCTGATTTCACTTGGCCAAAGGTCACTGAACGGACAGTTGGTTTGTTCAGGAATGTAGTTTCCACGCAAAGTTGAGGTTGGTCGGAACGCGACTTCATATTTACTTTGGTCCGTTCACATGAAAGTACAGTGTTCCTTAATGACCGTCGATCACCGAGTTGCTTCCGATGAAGTTGGAATGAAGGTCGATCGTTCTGGACAACTTGAACACGATCTGGTTGGACAAGAGAAGGTCTTCATTCAGGTTTTCGTGAAAAGTGGGGTATGAAAGTTCCCGTATCCTTTGATCGCATTGAGGCCCCATTGATCTCAGTGATAATTCCAAGCTATAACAAGCTGGACTATATTGAAGATACCATTGGTTCAGTGCAGGCGCAGACCTATGGCAATTGGGAACTGTTGGTCGTGGATGATGTTTCAACGGATGGGACGGTTGATCTCGTGCGGGAAATTGCAAAGAATGACCCCCGGATATCGGTGCACGTATTGGACAAGAATTCGGGAGCGAACCGTTGTCGGAACTACGGTCTCGTAAAGGCGAAAGGGTATTATGTTGTGTTCTTGGATGCCGACGATCAACTGGCACCACATTGTCTGGGTACACGTGTGAGTGCGATGAAACGTACCAAGGATCCGGATATGGGCGTGTTCACAATGCGCGTATTCAGGCATCAGTTAGGTGATGATACACGACGATGGGTTCCCAAGCACAGAAAGCCATTAAGGGATTTTTTTCGTCATGATCTTCCCTGGCAAACAATGCAACCGATCTGGAAGAAGGAATTTGTTAAGCAGTTAGGTGGATTCGATGAAGGTTTTGCACGACATCAGGATGTGGAACTTCATACGCGGGCTCTCATGTTATCTTCCGTACGGGTGGAACAATTCCCTGGCCCCATTGATTGTTACTATCGAGTAGGCGAAGAACGAAGGACTGATGGTATAGCGCGTAGATCTGAGAAGCTCGTGGATGCAACGCTGCATTATTATGAGCGATTCATGCCTGACGCGGATCGATTAGGAATGCGCAGTGCGTTGGTAGGTACGTTGCACAGGATCCAACTGCAGCTCTTGTACCACGGACGTGAAGAACAGATCTCGAGAGCCGAATTATCCCAACTGGAAAAGCGACTTTTCCCGGCAGAGATCTGGCGCTCAATTCCGCTTTGGAAGCGTTTCCTCTTTCGGGTATCGCGCGTGTTCAATATGGCGCCTATCCGGATACCCGGAGTTAACAAGACCATAGGAGCGCTTTTGGTGCGTTGATCCTATGATCCCGTGATAAGTGCTCTGATGCGTTGCGCACCATGGAATCCAAAGATCCTGTGCAGCATTATATATGAACGCCCGGAGGTCTGAGAAACTGTGGGTCTGAAATCAGAAGGTAGAAGTGACTTGTGATAGCTCAACGCAATTTTCGGATCATGTGCATAGAGTATACGGATACTATCAAAGATCACTTGACAGTAAGGTTGTAGGTCCCTACCATCATTCAAGGATCGGACATGATCCGCCATGCGACCACGAAGTTCTACGAAGCGCGCCCAGTTCCGTGCGAGGTTGGTATGTGATATGCTATCATGCCGCTTATGGACCAGTGTGTTCACCAAAGGGTCTCGAACGATCGTTGCTCCATTCTTCAAAATGCGGAAGAGGAGGTCATATTCTTGGCTACTACCGAGGGAAGCATCCCATCCGCCGGCATCCTGTACGGCGCTTCGTTTCCATAAGATCGCTGAAGTGATACCTAGGCCATGTTGCATTACATCCAGCCAAGTATCACGTTTTTCATCCTTTTGGATCTCGTCGCGCACGAATTCACCGGCTGGAGAGATGATCCGGTAACTTGCAACGACCAGGTCAGGTTCATTGTTCTCGCGTACAAGTAGCGCTTGTCCGTGAAGCTTTTCGGGAAACAGCTCATCGTCGGCATCCAAGAATTGGACATATGTACCGATCGCATTTTGAAGGCCAACGTTCCGCGCTTGGGCTGCTCCGCTGTTCGTTTGTTCGATCAGTACGAACGAGAGGTCACTAGGCACTTCCATGGCCCTTATTCTCGCCACCGTTCCATCCGTACTTCCATCATCCACTGCCACGATCTGAAGATCACGGTGTACTTGTTGGAAAACGCTCTTCAGACAACGCTCAATATGGTCTCCAGCATTATAGCAAGGTATGATGATCGAAATGGTCATGGATCGATTACACTGTTCTGATCGCTCTTTCAAAACTGGTACACGCACGGTTTCAACGTGAATAGCAGCAGCGGAACCGAGCAGGTACAGCAACTGGGCCATTGCCACGCGCTATGCATGATTGATATCCGGCCCAACGTGCATGGCCGTCTTCATTAGCAGAGTCATTGGTCCATTCCCAAGTTGTGGACATACTGGAAATATTGAGTTCATTGCTCAACGTACAAGCAGAATACCATTCCGCCCATGAACACAACCGCAATCCAACCGAGTCGCAAGCCTGTATGGCATCAAAGAAGGTCATTGAGTTTCCAGGGAAAAGCTCATTCGCTATGCAGAACTGATCAGTTACGGCCACTGTTCCGGTTGGGCAGTTACGCCTTTCGCTCACTGTGCCATTCATTACTTGGAACACATTGCCGTCGAACACGATTGAGAGATAAGTCGAGATCTGGAAGTCGGCACCATCTACCGGCTGATCCGGACCATATCGAACCGGAAACGGCCCATGACCGTTTACCAGAAGTTCAACAGTTCCAGGGTCGGATGATGGAGTAGTTAGGATCAATTGCATACCTGGAGCAGGTGGCCCGGTCCAACCATTTACTGAAACGCTCCAATCATTAGCTGAAGATTGAGCAAGCTTGTGGGTTCCATCTTGTTCTATTCCTGCTTGTAGTGCTGCATTTTCCGCAGTGGTCGAGTCCAATCCGGTAACTTGTTTTGCTGCACTATCAATACCCTGTAAAATGAGCTCGGCATCGATTTTGACCTGAGCGCTCGCGTCCCAGGATCCGATCAATACGATAGATAGAATTAAGATGCGGTCAGCTCTCATAACTCACTGTCGGATAGAATAACAACAACGCGTAGCTCCCGGAACAATATCCAATGTTGGCACTGATCGTTGCCCCATGCAGGAAGTTCCACCTGCCTGTCCCAGCGTATGTGTGTGGTTCGCAGTATCATCCACCCATTCCCAATTCAATAGGATATCGCCTAGGGGAGGTTCAGTATGAGTGCATGCCAAGTAGAATTCCTGCCAAGTACAAAGTCTGCCGCCCTTGGATGCACAATGGTCGATGGCCTCGTAATAGAGCGTAGTATTCTGCACCGTACTATCCACGCAAACTTGAGCGTTCAGTTGTACAGAATGGGCTGGGCAGCCACGGCGGCTTGGTGCCGTAAGAATGAATACTCCTTCGTTCAATACCATTTCGCAGATCGCTCCAGCTTCGATCTGACCGGCTACCGGGTCAACGCCATCACCACGAAGCAGTGGCATTGCGGTCATATCATTGATCTGCACGAACACAGGGCCCGAGACATCCTGACCACTTATGAACCGGAGCATCGTGCCATTGGCCAGTTGGTCGGATATTGGATCCAGCGAAAGTTCAAAGGTGTCCACATTGAGAGTGGCATCGCACCAGTGGGCCATTCCGGAAACGGCAAAA
>JAGNUG010000182.1 GCA_017987115.1 Flavobacteriales bacterium
GGGCTGTGCGTTGGGTCCTGTGCCCACTGGAACTGGTGGTACCATCATGAGCTACTGCCATTTATTGGGTGGTGTGGGGATCAACTTCAACAATGGTTTCGGGCCTCAACCCTCGGCAGTTATGGTGAATGCCGTGAATGGAGCAACGTGCTTGGCCGTTTGTGGGAATTCCTGCGATGCTCCGGGCAATCTCACCGCCACGGCGATCACAGTGAATTCGGCCAACTTGTCCTGGGCGGCATTGGGTGCGACCACCTACACCTTGCGTTGGAAACCGTTAGCTGGCAGCACCTGGACCGAAGTGACCGGGATCACTGGCAACACCTACGCATTGTCGGGGCTTTCGCAGGGAACCGCCTACGAGTTCCAAGTGCTGTCGGTTTGTGGGGTCACGAGTTCCGCTTATTCCACCAGTCGCACGTTCACAACACAAGTGCCTTGTCCCGATTCCTTGGAACCGAACAACACTACCGGAACAGCTGCTTTGATCACCTTGCCCACGAACATTAGCGCGCTGATCGCCACAAATGCAGATGCAGATTATTACCGTTTCACGTTGGCCGGAACGAGTAACCTCAACTTGGGCCTCTCGAATGTTGCAGGTGATTATGATCTGCGGCTGTTGGACAATACGGGTTTGGAACTGGCTTTTTCCGCCCTAGGTGGTACATCGAACGAATACATCAATTACCCGAATGCACTTGCGGGCACCTACTACATCCATGTTTTCGGGTACAACGGTGCGTTCAGTGCCACGCAATGCTATTCACTGAATGTGAGTGCTTATGGTGTGCAAGGTTGTGGTCGGCCGGAGATCGCGAACGTAAGTGGGGTCACGTACCAAGGAGCAACGGTCAACTGGCTCTCGGTGCAGGGCGCAAGTACCTATGACGTGCGCTGGAAGCCTTCCGCTGGAAGCACTTGGACACAGGCCAATAATTTGACCGGAACGACGTACGTGATCACCGGACTTTCGCAGGTCACAGGGTATGATGTACAGATCAGAGCGAATTGCAATGGTGGTACACAAGGTGGATCGAGTTCGGAGTATTCGCTTTCAACATCGTTCACCACATCGCCGGTGCCGTGTGAAGTATCGCCACCCATCGTACTTGCTGTGAAACTGATCCTGGACGGCCCTTACAACGCAGCCGCGCAATTGATGACTGACAGTCTGCGTGCATATGACCTGCTGCCCTTGACAGAACCATACTCCGCGTTGGGCTATCCGGTGGATGGCATCGCGGTTACCACGAGCAATGTTCTGGCAACCACAGGTCCCAATGCGATCGTGGATTGGGTTCTCATTGAATTGCGCGACAACACTTCGCCATCGAGCATAGTGGAAAGGCGTGCTGCACTGTTGCAACGCGACGGGGATGTCGTCGGCATGGATGGCAGCTCGGCACTTGGCTTGTGCAGCATTGCAGGAAGCTATCGCGTAGCTGTCCGCCACCGCAACCACTTGGGAAGCATGACCCTGAGCGGCGTTGCATTGAACGCCACCGCAACTTCCGTTGACTTCACCTTGTCCGCCACCACCACATACGGCACAAACGCACGGAAGTCCATCGCAGGCGGGAAGATGGCCCTCTGGTCCGGCAACACAACCGGCAACACGCCCGGCAGCACCCTCGGTCAAGTAGAAGTCAAATACACGGGAAGCTTCAACGATCGGGATATGATCTTGGTGGCGATCGGTGGAAATGTCGCGAGCAATGTGGCAAGCGGTTACCTCATGGAGGATTGCAACTTGGACGGGCGGGTGAAGTACACCGGGGCTGGCAATGACCGGGATATGATCTTGGTGAATATTGGGGGGAGCGTGGCCACGAACATCGTGATCGAACAACTCCCATAGGACAATTGATCCACAACCTTGACCAGAGCTGACCGGAGCATACACTGTGTAAGCGGGATGCAGCTAAGAATCAAAAAGCGAACTCCGGAGTGTGATCATCGTTGATATCCGTGATATGTGGATTTTCGTTCGATTCTTCAATTGCAATCTGGCTCTCTTACTTTCTGATCACGACCCTCACCATTTGGGAGGCGTTCCTGCTCGTCAGTAACACGTCATAGATTCCGTCCGCTTCCTTTCGTAGGTCGATAGGGATCTTTCGTGATGACTTAAGTACTGCTTTGATCAACTCACGATGGACCACCTGACCAGAGCTTGACGTGATCTGCAAACTCACCTCTTGGTCGAATGCTTCGCTCAAGAGCAAGTCGAAGGAGCCCTGGTTCGGGTTCGGGATCACCATGATCTCGGAGCTCGGACTCTGGAGAGAATTGACATCCGTGATGATGAAAATGGCCGAGTCCTGACAAGGGCCGTTGGAAACATAGAGTCGGTAAACCCCGGCCCACGTCATCGGTTGGCACTGCTCAGTGCCGATCGGATTTCCCTCATAGGTCCACAAATAAGATTGCGCGACTATGTCGCTGCACAAAGTGTCGCCCCCTTGCACAACGATCTGCGGAGTACCCGGCAGAGGCCACTCGACCACATAGACCGAGTTACTTGGACTCACGCACCCGAACGCATCCGTCCCTGTCAGTTGGACGCTCGTGGTGGCATCTACCCAAATGCTCTGCGTGCTCGCCCCGGTAGACCAACTGTACTGGTCGTAGCCGGACGCGGCCATGAGCAACAGGCTGTCGCCTTCGCAGAATTCCGCAGGTGAAGGAGAGATGGAAGGCGCTGCAGGAAGCGCGTGTACGACCACGATGATCCCAATCGAAGGCTCGCTCGTGCATCCGTTCGAGTCCGTGACCGATAGGCTGTAGTTGCCATTGGTGGTGACCGTGGTACTGGGATCATTGGATCCACTTGGCAGCCAGTGATAGCTGCTGAATCCGGCAGGGCCGGATAGCTGGACTTGGCCGCCCGCGCAGAACTCGACCGGACCATTCGCCGTGACCGAAGGGGTAGCCGGTAAGCCCTGAATAGTGAAAAGCCCGCTCTCAACGTAGGTGGCTGGATCGCCGGAATCGGAGATGCGCACTATGTACTGATTGCCTGGTGACGTTCCAGCCGGGATGCTCCACATGTAGTTCGGACCGATTACGCCGATCGCTATGGAAGTGAACGAACCACCCCCGTTGTCCGAGATCTCAATATCGAAGGACTCGATAGTTCCGGTACCCCAAACGATGTTGACACTACCTCCTATGCACCATGACGAACCCGCAGCAGGACCGACCAACGCAAAAACCTGTGGAAGTAGCATCGTACAGGCATCGGGCTGAGGTGGTAGTGCCTCAGCATAGAGTACCGAATCATGCGCAACGGTGTAGAAACAATAGGACAGGCCGGTGGTACCGTTGAACGAATAGGAACCGTTCGGCGGTAGGCCGGATGCCACCAATGAAGCGGGCGCTCCATCTGTAGAAGCATACAGGTCCACGTGCTCAACACCACTGCCTTGATTCGGGTCCAAAGAAGTGTAATGAACCAGTAGGGAATTCTGGTTCACGGATACCAAGCTGTCCACTTGGCTGTTCGGGCCTTCGGCATCCACCAGGTTGACCCATGTGTTGGTCAGGATCGGTTCATTGATGTCGAAGGTGATCTCCGCTTGGGCGCTAAGCGTATCCCGTGTTACAGCCGTACTACTCGGAGCGATGCTGAAGCTCACCACGCCTTGACCACGGCCTGAAACATCATTCGGCGGAAGGAATCCGACCAGCGGACTATAGGGTGGCAACAACGTCTGGGGATCCAAGCTCTCAAAGGACCAGTAGGCTTTGCGGGTATTGACATTAACACCGGCGTTCAACTGCACTAGCACCCCGTTATGCATGAACTGGGTGCTGTAATACATCTGGCCTGTGGGAATGTGAAAGGTTGTATCCCCGATGGCGAAATCGCCCAACCGGAAGCTGTACACGGCAAAGTCCTCTTCCAATTGAAGCGCTACACCAACCACCTGCGCACTTCCAGTTGCGATCAACGAATCATTCTCGAAAGAGATTTGAAAAGCGTGCTGTATATCAGTCGCGATCCATGCTGACGTACCAACACCGACCGGTCCCAGAATTTCATTCGGATCGCAGGGTGACGCAATGCGTTTACATAAATGTGTCTTCAGTTGGCACAGCGTATACGTTATTGCACCAACGCCCATAAAGTCCGAAATCTTGGGCTTCCGGACGAATGATCGGAATGTTCTAGGGTCGAGCTGATACTTCTCCACATTGTCGCCTATCACGCTCTCGAGATAGGAATCCGAAACGAACTTGTTAATCGCATCGCATGTAAGGCCGTTATTGCAGTTGTCTCTCGCTCCGGTGCAAGAACTGTATGCCGAATATCCAAACCAAGCGACTCCGATCACAGTAGTGCTCGAAAATCCAAGGGCCACTAAATCTCGACCGCAACTAAAAATGCTAAGACCACATCCAGCGGCATCGAGCATATT
>JAGNUG010000183.1 GCA_017987115.1 Flavobacteriales bacterium
CCCAAATTGGAACCCTGTAGCTGTAAGTTTGGATTGATAGTCCAGTGAATCAAAAACCGAATTTTCAGGATCACGATCACGCCATTTCATGCTACTCATGCCATACCGTACCTGCGCTTGCAATCCGAAATGGTTCCCGAAATAGTAGCTCACACCAGTCGCTAATCGAAAATGAATACCAACATAAACATCGGAGAATTTCTTGTTGTTGAAATCCACTGCAAAATCATTGAATTGCACTGCGGATATACCAAACTCTGGACCTATCATCCAGTTGAACCGGTATTTATTCATAATATAAAAGCGTGGTGCAAGACCAACATGATATAGTCTTTTTGAATTAGAGGCGAGCGTGTCCAAAAACCTACCGGACGTTAGCGTGTCATTAGAACCAACATAGGTGAATGTGTCGATATAACTACCATATTCGAAGTCCTTATAATTACCATATTCGAAGTAAAGGCCAACACTCAATTGCTTGGCAACACCGAACTGAAAATCGAGTGGAATGGTATGGGACATAGCGTCATCCTTGGTTGAAAGCCTTTCAGTCTGCCCGTTCAAGTTGAATTCTTGATCAAACTTGGTGGAAAGAACACCTAAAGACCCTCCCATCGAGATATGAACAGTGCCCCTATTATTCGTTTGCGCGATTGAATCAGGGCCGACCAAAAAGACGAACACAAGCAGAATTGCAAAAGGCAAAAAGAATTGGCGCATTACGCAGAGAAAGATGAAGTTGATGAAAACTGATGCAATATAGGGTAATGGGTTTCACAGATGCGAAAAGTAGACCCGTTCCGATGGGTTCTTAGCCACCCGAACCCTACCTTCATCCCCATGACCTATACTAGCTATAACACCATAGGCACAGGTTATGACGAAACGCGCAAAGCAGATCCGTACTTAAGTCAACGGTTATTCGAATTGCTGGACCTACCTGGCATAGGTCATGTTCTGGATGTTGGTTGTGGAACCGGTAATTACACTATTGAATTGGCAGCACAAGGATTACAACTAACCGGAGTGGATCCATCGCAACACATGTTGGATCAGGCGCGCCGAAAATCCACGCAGATCTCGTGGAACATCGGGACCGCGGAGAACATACCCTTTGAGGATGGCACGTTCGATGGCGCCATTGCTACGTTAACAACCCATCACTGGAGTGATCTGGAACACGGATTCCGGGAGACAAATCGTGTGTTGAGATCCAAGAGCAAACTGGTCATCTTCACATCTACGCCAGAGCAGATGCGCGGCTACTGGCTATGTCATTATTTCCCGTTGATCATGGAACGTTCATGTGATGTCATGCCAACACTCGAGACCACTATAAAGAGTTTGCAGAATGCGGGATTCATTGGAGTTCTTCCGGAACCTTATACCATCCTGGCTGATCATCAAGATCACTTTCTATACTCTGCCAAGGACGAACCCGAGCGCTATCTGGACCGGGAATTCCGCAAGGGCATTTCAACCTTTAGTGCATTGTCGGATCCGAAGGAATTAGCGAATGGCTTGGAGCGATTGGAAGACGACATTGCGAGCGGAGAATGGTTAAAGGTGCGAGCGAACTACACACATGATCGGGGCGACTACCTCTTTATTGCAGCTCAACGATAGGATCTAATGGACGCACAGACCGCCAGAGAAATGGCATTGGACATGCCCGGTACCGCAGAGAAGGAACACTTCGGTAGGCCCAGCTACAGCGTTAAGAAGAAGATATACATGACGCTCTGGATCGATGATGGTCGTGCTGTAATGAAGTTGACCGTGGATCAACAAACCGACTTGCACGAAGAATACCCCGATGCCTTTGCACCTGTTCCCAATAAATGGGGTGGCCACGGTTGGACCAATGTTTTTTATGACCACATTAGCGAGCGCTTGTTCCGATATGCCATGGACCTTGCATGGCGCAACGTGGCACCGAAGTGGATCATTCCTACACGGCAAGCACCACCAAAGGGTTGACAATGGACGACATCAAGAACGCCTTCGAGGCAAACCGCAAACTCTGGAACGAGCGGACCACACACCACGTAGGTTCAAAATTCTATGACGTTGAAGGGTTCGTTGCCGGCAAGAATTCCTTGACGGACATTGAGCTTGAACTATTGGGCGATGTGCGCGGCAAACAAATCCTTCATCTGCAATGCCATTTCGGGCAAGACACCCTTTCATTGGCACGCATGGGCGCGGTTGTTACCGGTCTGGACCTATCCGAAAAAGCTTTGGAAGAAGCACAACTACTGACCAAGCGCTGTGGTCTACAAGCGGAATGGGTTTTGAGCAATGTGATCGAGCATCGGCCGGAGTTGGATGGCAAATTCGATATCGTTTACACAAGCTATGGAACGATCGGATGGCTTCCGGATCTGAAGCCATGGGCGGCGAACATCAAATGCTATTTGAAACCTGGCGGTCGACTGGTGTTCGTTGAGTTCCACCCGGTGGTCTGGATGTTCGACAATGACTTTACCGCGATCACGTATTCCTATTTCAATCGCGAAGTGATCAAAGAAGTGGAAGAAGGAACGTATACCGATCGGGATGCAGCGATCAAACTCCCCTCCTACTCTTGGAACCACGATCTTGGCGAGGTCATGACCGCCTTACTTGATGAAAGATTGATCATTGACCAGTTCAAAGAGTTGGATGGTTCGCCATATGACTGTTTCTCCAATACGATCAAGGGCAAGGACGGTCTATACCGGATCACGGGCATGGAAGGCAAACTGCCCATGGTATATGGGATCGGTGCGCATAGCTAAGCAACTTCGGTAATGGGCAGTAGTTTTGCGCAGTGAACATGTCAACCGGTGCAAAAGCTTTCGTGATCGTATTCGCTGCGATCATCTTTCTGTTCATTATCGGTGATCGTTTCAATATGAAGGCCGATGTGAAGGAGTTCCATGACTATGTAATGGAATTAGATACGACTGCTGTTATTGAGATCCGTTCCTCATCGCAGAAAGATCCACTGGCCGACTACATCTACTTGCGCAATGGCGCTGATTGGGTTGAATTGACCAGTGACAGCGTCATTGATCGTTCTGTTGAAGCGCGTTCGATACTATCCGTATTCCAACAACTCAAGATAAAACGCACCATGGGCAGCCTGTTGGAGTTCGGGGATCGTTATCACCTTAGAGCTAATACTATGCGCACGATCACGTTCGTTGATGTGGATGGGAATGAACGATCCTTGAACATAGGCAGCGATACGTTCGGCGCCAGTGGCGATAGAACATGGACCTACGTACACATACCGGGTGGGACCGAGGTGTATGCCGTAGAGGTCGCCTTGTGGGATGTGCTGAGCGGCACAACGCACGGTCAATAGCTGTTAACAGTTGCGTGTTCGGCGAGAAGGCCGATCATCGGCGCGGATCCATCGCGGCCGTATCACTTTTGCACCGTGATCCGCAAGGTTGACCTGTGGATCTCTCAGCAAACTCCATGCGCCCCATAAAGATCCTGGCCCAGCCCGATGACAGCACTTGCGGCCCGACGGCGTTGCATGCCGTTTACGATAGCTTCGGGCTAGAGCTGCCTTTGGAACAGGTCATAGATGAGGTCCATAGTTTGGAAGATGGCGGCACATTGGCCGTATTCCTTGGCCAGCATGCCATAGAGAACGGGTTCTACGCACGCATCCACAGTTACAACCTGAAAATATTCGACCCGAGTTGGGAAGGGCTGTCAATGCCGAACCTCAGACGGAAGCTGTTGGCACAAACGAAGTTCAAGACCGGCAAGAAATTCCACGGCGCATGTCTTTCCTATGCACGCTTCCTGCAATTGGGTGGTGAGCTACGATTCGATGACCCCTCTCCTGGCTTGTTGAAACGGTATTTCGAACGCGGACTTCCCATCCTCTCCGGTCTCAGTGCCACCTATTTGTACAAGAGCAGACGCGAACGCTCCGGACCTGCCGGCGAAAGCATTTACGACGACCTCCGTGGGCAACCCATGGGCCATTTCGTGGTGCTGTGCGGAATGGATAAGAAGAAAGTACTGGTCGCGGATCCCTATCAGGATAACCCGTACAGCAAGGACCATTATTACCATGTACCGGTGAGCCGATTGATCAATTCGATCATGCTCGGCATTGTAACCTACGACGCGAACATGCTGATCATTTCGCCAGAACCGTTGGAATGAAACTGCCGAGAAAATTGTATACCGCTAGTAGTAGCACATGAAAAAGATAATCGTGGTCAACAACCCGAAGGAGTGGAATTTGGGCACTTCGGACCTGGAAGTGATGAGTTCCAGGGACTACCTCACACACGCCAAATTTGCCACGATGCGGAACGTTCGTGTGTTCAATCTGGCGCGCAGTTACAGCTACCAGAGCCGAGGGTATTATGTGAGCCTGCTTGCCGAAGCCCGCGGACATAAAGTG
>JAGNUG010000007.1 GCA_017987115.1 Flavobacteriales bacterium
GTATGATCCCAGGCACAACAAGTTGAGCTTGCGTCAACAGCGGCAAGAGCAAGAACAGAAGGATGGGGCGCATGCTGCAAAGATGCAGTGTTCCCAGTGAGGGAGATCCAGTCGACTTTCTCAGGATCAAGGGTGTATGTTTGCGTTGGTATTCGCGGATCGTAGCTTGAATTGAGAGGAGATCCGCAAGCACATTTGGTGGTTTTACTTTAAAACCTCACTTTTGCACCCCCAATTCCGGGAAAACTAAAAACAACCAGCGACATGCCAACTCGCATCCGCCTTCAGAGAAAGGGCAAAAAAGGCCGGCCATATTACCACATGGTAATTGCCGATTCTCGTGCACCACGCGACGGGAAATACATTGAAAGGATCGGTGCCTACGATCCGAACATGAACCCCGCTTTCGTGGAAGTGAACGTGGATAAAGCGATGGATTGGCTCCAGAAAGGTGCCCAACCTAGCGATACCTGCCGTGCTATCCTTAGCTACAGCGGTGTTGTTTACAAGAATCACCTCGCCAATGGCGTTAAGAAGGGTGCATTTGACCAAGCTGAGGCTGATCGCCGTTTTGAGGCATGGTTGAGCGAGAAGAACTCCAAGATCGACGGTAAGAAGAACAAGTTGGCGCAAAGCGCTGAGGCTGCTACGAAGGACCGCCTTGAAGCAGAGCGCAAGAAAGCCGCTGATATGGCCGCTGCACACAGTGCCAAATTAGCTGCATTGAGCGCACCACCGGAGATCATACCGATGGAGCCTGCTGCTGACGCCGCTGAAGCAGCACCTGAAGCTGCTACCGAAGAGACGCCAGTAGCAGAAGCACCTGCTGCTGATGCCCCGAAAGAGGGTGAGGCACCTGCTGCGGAGTAAGTTCATACGTCACAAACATCCAGAACCCGCGTTCCTTTGCTGGAGCGCGGGTTTTTTTGTTCATAAAAGCTTCAGATCTTGAAGGTGAGCATTACCGGAAAACGGCCGTTGTAATTACTTTCACGCCATGGACCTCGAAAGTCTACATCGTATTGGTAAGCTCGGTAAGCCTTGGGGATACAAAGGCGAACTGACCGTACACCTCGAGGATTGCGACCTGGATGATCTGGTACACGAAGGGGTCCTTTTCGTTGGTATCGAAGGGCAGAAGATACCCTTCTTCTTTTCGAAGCTCCATGACAAAGGCCGCGATACATTGGTGAAATTTGAAGATTTCGATGACCCGCAAACCGCCGGGGTCCTTGTAGGCAGAGACCTCTATGCTCCACCCGGTCTATTGGCCGACGGAAGCGATGAGTCCTGGGATCCTGAAGAGTTCATTGGCATGATCGTGCAGGACGAGGAACACGGTGATCTCGGCGAGGTGATCGGCATTGAAGGCACAGCCAAGAATCCGGTCCTTTCCATATTGCGGGGCGAACAGGAAGTCATGGTGCCTCTGGTGGATGAATTGATCCTCGGTATCGACCCTGAGACCAATACACTGCTTGTAAGGACACCTGAGGGTTTGATCGATCTTTACCGGTCCTGATCCTACAGCATTAGTTCATGGCGAAGCCTACGTTCCGAGCCAAACAATTCACCATTCAACAAGACCGCTGTGCGCAGAAAGTGAGTACGGATGGAGTCTTGTTCGGGTCGTGGATCGACTTCGGTGGAGCCAAGCAGATCCTGGATATCGGAACAGGAACTGGGCTATTGGCGTTGATCGCTGCACAACGCAACGAAAACGCGCAGATCGATGCGGTGGAGATCGATCCGGAGGCAGCCGATCAAGCCCTTGAGAATGTTAAGGACTCTCGTTGGTTGGAGAGGGTAGCGGTCCATTGCAAGGATGTTCGCCTTTACGAACCTGATCAGCGGTATGACCTTATCATCTGCAACCCGCCATACTACGCGAATTACTTATCATCACCGGATCCGCTCAATAACATAGCGAAACATAGTAATGAATTGCGATTTCCGGATCTTCTGGAAGCGGTTAACAGACTCTTGACCAAGGATGGAAGGTTCTGTGTGATCATTCCCATAAACCGTGAAAACGATCTACTAGCAGTAGCAACTCGTTATGGATTAGATCCTACACGACGAAGCACAGTTTCATACGTACTCGCAGATCCACCGAAGCGGTTGATCTTGGAACTGGATCGATCAGGTAAGCCTTTGATGGAGGAACCGATCATCATACAGGCGTCCGGGCCTTTCGATTATTCAGCGCAATACCGCGCAATGATCAGTGACCTGATGATCGGGTTCTAGGAGCACTTTGATGAAGCTAAAGTGCGTATCACTTTATCTCCACCTCCTTGAACACCACTCCCAACATCTCCAATTCTTCCAAAATTGGCCCGTAGATGGAAGGAGTAAGGGGCAACAATACTCCGCGTTCCTTGATCGTGCCGTTCAAGATCATTTTTGCCGCTATGGCCACAGGCAATCCAACGGTCTTGGCCATGGCCGTGTAACGGTCATCCAAACCTTCAACGGTCAGGTTGGCTTGGATCTCATGCTGTTTCCCGTTCAATTCATACACGAAACGGTGCCACATGACAACCAGGTCCTTGTCTGTTGGTAACAATTCCCATTTCCGTTCCAACAGGGTTTGTAGCGTAGCAGCAGGTGAAAGGCCGGTTACACCAACAGCGGTTTTGCCAAAGAGGCCCAGCCAGTCCAGTTTGGCCATCACTTCACCTTTCGAATTCAAATTAAGTTGGTGAGCCAGATTCGCACGTGTATCCAATTCCATGTTTGCCGGTAGGAAAGCGTCCAGGTAATTGCTCCAAGTAGCTTCGGGTCCAAGCTCCATTTTGAAACTGTCGTCCGTACATCCCAATTGCACGAATACATCCCAAGCAGCGCAATACCCGGCCTTACGTAAGGTGCCACGGAACAATGTGGGTACGTTCTCCAGCCGGTACAGTGCACGGTACTTCAGTGAGTCGCGGTTGGCGTAAGCATCAAAGGAACCGTAGCCTGGAACTTCCACTTTTTGTGTACGCTGAAAGAGCTTGTGATAGGGCACGTATTTGGTACAACCGTTCCGGATGTACATGGCCGCACCCCCTTGCCCCGCCAGCACGACGTTACGCGGGTTCCAACTGAATTTGTAATTCCATGGATTGGTATCACTTTCCGGTGCTACCAAACCGCCGGTGTGGCTTTCGAACGCCTCTATTCGACCACCTTTGTCGCGGATCCGATCCAAGATCCGCATCGCACTCATATGGTCGATCCCAGGATCCAACCCAAGCTCGTTCATTACTACGATGCCCGCTTTCTTGATCTCAGCGTCCAATGCCCACATCGCATCCGGGACATAACTTGGGGTGATCACATGCTTCCCAAGTTTGATGCAATCCTTTACCACGTCCATGTGCAGGAAGGCTGGCAACATGCTGATCACCAGGTCGTGCTTAGCTATCAATGCACCGCGGGCCTTCGCATCCGTCGCGTCCAACGTTACCCCTTTGGCTACGGATGCACCTTCAGCGACCATGGCTGCGGCATGCGTTGCATCCTTATCGCCAACGGTTATGCGCCATTGCTGTGAGTTTGCCTCACGGGTCAAGTATTGGATCAGCGATGAGGCCGATCTACCGGCGCCAAGGATAAGAATACGCTTCATGATTTTCAATTGCGGCTGCGAAGATGAGGCTCGGCCTCTGGAATGAAGAATGAAGAATGAAGAATTTTCAATTTTTAATGTGCGACACTTTTGCGCTGACTATGAATATGGATCATTCTGAACCCGTGAAGTCCTTCGCTTTTTGGTTTGGCACAGCCCTTGCCTACGTACCGTCGAAAGCTAACTTCGCAACCCAATAAAATTCATCATGATCAGATCTGCCACTCTCTTCCTCACGGCGCTGCTAACATTAAGTTGCTATGCCCAAACAACCGATCTTGTTTTCTTTACCGATGATGGTACCAAGTTCACGTTGGTCCTTGATGGTGATATGAAGAATGCCCAGCCTGCCTCCCGCGTGGTTGCAACCGGAATTCGTACGGAAACACCTGTGATAATGATCAATTTCGAGGATGCGGCCCAACCCGCGTTCAAGAAATCAGGCTACTTCACACTTGGAAAGGAGTACACCTTGATGATAACGTTCAACAAGAAAGGCGAACGTGTGTTACGTATGACAGGAGAGGCGGCGCTAGGCACGGCTGCTAAACTTCCATCCCCTGATCCATCGAACTTTGTTGAGGATCGACCGAACGCTGTGGTTGACGAAGGACGTACGATCGAGAACGGTTCGCAACAGATCACCACAACGGTGATCGAAGGATCGAGTAGTGATGGTACCGGAGAAAACGTGCGGATCGATATGGGTGTGAATGGTATCGACTTCAACATGAACGTGGGTGTTACCGAAGGCAATGGGTCATCCACTACCACGCAGACCACCACGATGACCACCACCACCACCACGGTTACGAACAGCAATACAGCTACCCCAGCTTACCCAGCGGAACCTGTTTCACCTGTACCTGAGCCGCCGATCTACCACATGCCGGGTTATACCGGTCCTATTGGCTGCGGTTGGCCCATGTCGCCGGCTGAATATTCTGATGCCAAGAAGAGCATTGAAAGCAAGAGCTTTGAAGACACTAAGATGACCACGGCCAAGCAAGTAGGAAGAGATCGCTGTTTCACATCAGAACAGGTGAAAGGCATCATGAATACCTTTAGTTTTGAGGATACAAAGCTTGAGTTTGCCAAGTATGCCTACGAACGGACATACGATATTGGTAATTACTACAAACTCAACGATGCCTTTTCTTTCGAGAGCTCTATTGAGGAGCTGAACGAATACACACAAGGGCGCTGATCGGCTTATGTCACTGTTGAAGTACATATCAACTGCATTGATCATTTCGCTACTCTCGGCAGGATGCAGCGGCTCCAAGTCGTTCGCAAAGAAGGCGGGCAAGTTGGATGAAGCCGGTATGTATGCCGAAGCCGCGGATATGTACCTCCAAGCGGTGCAGCGGAACGGCAAGAACGTTGATGCCAAGATCGGATTGAAACAGACCGGACAAAAGCTTTTGGAAGACAAGCTGAGCACATTCTTCAAGACTATGGCTGTGAGTGATGCGAAGGGTCAAGCTGTCAGTGCGTATTTGGAAGCGAAGTCCTATCAAGAACGCGTTGAGCGTCTTGGAGTAATGCTTGAAATTCCTGATCATTATAAGTCTGATTTTGAGAAAGTTAAAGGTGAATATTTAGTTGAGCTTTATAATGAGGGGCAAGCGCTTCTGGAGATCCAGGATTTTCCATCAGCGGAGCGCAAATTCAGCGAGATAGCGAAGCTCGAACCCGGATATAAGGATGCTAGTAGCTTGCAAGCTGTCGCTTATTTGGAACCACTTTATCGGGCTGCAAAAGTTGATCTTGACGCTGAGCATTATCGTAAAGCATATGATGCGCTGAACAAAGTGGTTGCAAAGGACCCCAATTTCAAGGATGCTTCTCTGCTTCGGCAGGAATGCTTGTCCAAAGGCCAGTATTCGATTGCCGTGCTTCCTTTTAAAAGGAGCAAGGTGAATGGCACGGCCACTGCTAAAGTGCAAGCTTATGCCATGACAGCGTTGACGGAGGCAAAAGACCCGTTCCTGAAGATCGTTGACCGGGAGAACATGGAACGGATCCTCGAAGAACAAAGGCTTGGCCTTAGCGGTGTTGTGGATGAACAGACTGCTGTGCGCGTAGGTAACCTTATGGGTGCCAAAGCAGTGTTGATGGGTGAAATTGTGGATTACCGCGAGGAGACCGGTAAAACGCGTTCCAGCACAAAGGATGGCTACGCATCGTATCAAGTAACGCGGGTCAATGCCGAAGGGCAGAAGTACGTGGAGACGAAGTACAAGCCCGTGAATTACACGGAGTATCTGCAAACCAACAAAGTGGTCCTATCATTTTCGTACCGACTGGTCTCGTTGGAGACCGGTGAGATCCTCGTGAGCAAGATCGTGGACCGTACTGCCAATGATGATCTCTATTACGCCACGTACGATGGCGATAAGAATACCCTTTTTCCTAAGGCGAATGGTAATGTGGATCTTGGTAATAGCGCACGGAATCAGTTGCGCTCACTGCTTTCTGCAAAGCGGGATATCATTCCGGTCTCTACCCTAAGCACGAATGCCATCCGCGAAGCGACCAATGCCATGGCCAGCACTGTGATCCAGGATCTGAACAGCAAATTGCCCTGAAAAAGCTGTTTCCCATAGTGTTGGTGTTGGTTTGGGCGTGCAAAAGCAAACAGCCCATAGCACAAACTCCTTTGCCAACAGAGGCTCCACGACCATCTTGGGTCAGTGCGCGTCCAGTGACCTCGGGCTATTACGTCGGTATCGGATTGGCGAACAAGAACAGACCCGATATCCAGGAAGCAGCCAAGAAGAACGCACTTAACGACCTGGCAAGCGAGATCAGTGTAACGGTTGAGGGTAACAGTTTGCTTTATACCTTGGATCGTAGGACCACATTCGATGAATCCTTCACGAGTACTATAAAAACCAGTTCTGCTGAATTGTTGGAAGGGTTTGAACTGGTGGATACCTATGAGAACGACACGGAATACTGGAACTATTACCGGCTTTCCAAATCGGAACACGCACGTATCAAGGCTGAGCGTAAGGCAAATGCGATCGGTATCGCCACAGACCTGCGTTCGAGAGCAAAGGCCAGTTTGGCGGCAGGTGATCTGAAAGGCGCGTTCGATCAGGACCTGCGTGCATTGATCGCTATGAAGGCTTACTGGGGAGAGAATGATGTCATCGAGCTGAATGGAGAACAGGTTCCGTTAGTGAATGCTTTGTACAGCGACTTGCAATTACTGACCAGTGGCGTCGTCTTTAGCATATTGCCGGAACGATGCGTTCTTGATTATGCAAACAGCTTCAAACGGGAAGTATTGATCAAAGCGCGCTATACCGGCGGATCATCGTTGGTGCAATTGCCCCTTGTCGTTAGTTATCCTGGTATCAGCGGAAAAGTCACTGAGCTGAAGAATACGGATACGGATGGGAACCTGCGTACAACGGTCCAACGCGTAGCTAATGACCAGAACAAAGCACCAGAGGTTACCGTCCGGTTGAACATGGATGAACTCATTCACACCGAAACCGACCAAGAACTGGCAAAAGCGCTGGGCGCTAGCCTTACACTGCCGGAGAAACGGGCTGCGATCGATCGGGTAATGCCCAAAGTGTTCATGCGTGCCTTGGAATCGAACCTTGGTAAACCCGTTGGTGATGCAGGTGCGGCTAATGCGATGAGGCAGGAACTCACCAGCAACGGCTTCCGTTTTGTGGATCGGGAGGCGGATAGTGAAATGTTGCTGGAACTTACTTCAACAACACGCCAAGGTGGAGAAAGCAACGGTTTCTTTGTCGCCTACTTGGACCTCTCGTACACTATTCGAGATCGGCGGACCAAGGATGTGATCCACGAGGGTGGGGAACAGGGCGTGAAAGGTGTTCAGCTCAATTTCGAAAAAGCGGGGCTGGAAGCGTACAAGAAAGCAATATCCGACCTTAAGAAAGAACTCGTACCGGGCATTATGAATGCCTTTAACTAAAGGCTTTCAGTAGTTTGGCACGCAATTGGTCCAAGACATGACAACAGTAACAATGGATCTCGACCTTTGCCGGGATCAGCGCCTAAAACAAACCATCATGAAAACCCTTTCCACCACCCGAACAATTACCGCAGTGATGACGGCGCTTTTGCTGTCAGGCGGTCTCGCTGCTTGTAAGAGCAAGAAGAAAGCCGCTGAGGCCGCGCCTCCAGGGGGCGAAACAGAGATCAAAGTAATGTGCTCCGGACCTGAGTACTTTACCAATAGCGAGGTATTCCGCGCCAATGCCCTAGGCGAAAGCATGGACCAAGCTACAGCCAAGAAAAAAGCCTTGGCCAATGCACGTGCTCAAATGGCCAGTGACATCAATACGCAGATCAAAGGTGTGATCGATAACTACGTGAATAGCCGTGAGTTCAACAACAAGGAAGAGGTTTCCGAGCGTTTTGAAGGACTTACCCGTGAAGTCGTGGATCAACGTTTGGCAGGTGTGCGCACGATCTGTGAAAAGCAGGTTACCGTTAATGCTACGGGTAACTACAAGACCTATATCGCTATTGAATTGAGTGCTCAGGACCTTCTCGCAGCATACAACGAGCGCCTCAGCAACGATGAGCGCACCCGGATCGATTACGATTACGAAAAATTCAAAGAGACCTTTGAAGCCGAAATGGATAAGATCGGTAAGTGATCCTGTGCATCAGCTGGAAACCCCCTTCCGCATCATGCAGGAGGGGGTTTTTCCATAATTGGCTAAGCTCACACCCTTGCAACTTTCAGCAGCCTAACACCGACCTTTGTGCAATGAACAGGACAACACTTGCATGGGCGGCCTTTATTCTGTTGATCGCCGTGGCTTTTGGTGCATTTGGAGCTCATGGGCTAAGAATGGTGTTAAGCGATATTGAACTTGGGCAATGGCAGACAGGGGTTCAATACCAGTTCTACCATGGACTTGGGCTGTTATTTCTGGCGCTTGCTGGAACGTGGTTATCAACCAAGCAGCAGCGTGCTATTCGGATGCTGTTTTTGCTGGGTATCATGCTGTTCTGTGGTTCATTGTTTCTACTAAGTACGCGCTCCCTACTGGGCACCCAAGCGCTAACGCCGTTATTAGGCCCCGTTACGCCGATCGGCGGCCTGCTGTTCATCGCAGGTTGGGGTACGCTTCTTGTTTTGGCGATCCGTGGAAACAAAGGATAACGAATGTCATAAAGGCGTGCTGCTTAATTCCCTTACTTTTGCTGACCAAATTCCAATATCAAGAACATGAACGAATTCGGCCATAAACCGAAAAATGCTGATCTCGCTAAGATCGGCTTAAGCCGCGTAGGGGACACATTTTGGAACCTCGAACCAGCTGAATTGATAGAGCATGTGATCATGAATGGCGAAGGCGTTTTCGCGGATAGCGGCGCTATTGCAGTTGATACCGGCGAATTCACCGGCAGATCCCCGAAAGATAAGTTCTGTGTGAAGGATGCCAAAACAGAGAATACCGTTTGGTGGGGCGATGTGAATTTCCCCTTCACTCCTGAGAAATTCGACCTGCTGCATGATAAAATGGCGGCGTATCTGCAAGGACGTGACGTTTATGTGAAAGATGCTTACGCTTGTGCCGCTCCGGAACATCGTTTGAACCTCCGCGTTGTGGCTGAGCATCCTTACAGTGCACACTTCAGCAGCAACATGTTCCTGAACCTCACCAAGGAGGAAACCGAGGCATTCGAGCCTGAATGGCACATTATCTGTGCGCCTGATTTCAAGGCTGATCCGGAAAAGGACGGAACGCGTCAGCACAATTTCGCAGTGACCAATTTCACGAAGAAGATTATACTTATCGGTGGTACAGGATATACTGGCGAGATCAAGAAGGGCATTTTTACCGTGTTGAATTATGTGTTGCCACAGGAACGAGGCGTACTGAGCATGCATTGCAGTGCCAACATCGGTAAGGATAACGATACGGCTGTGTTCTTCGGACTGAGTGGTACAGGGAAGACTACCTTGAGTGCCGATCCGGATCGTAGACTGATCGGTGACGATGAGCATGGCTGGAGCGATAAAGGTGTGTTCAATTTCGAAGGTGGTTGTTATGCGAAATGCATCGATCTATCCGCAGAAAAAGAACCACAGATATGGAGTGCGATCAAGTTCGGCTCGATCCTGGAGAACATCGTGTTCAAAGAAGGATCTACCGAAGTTGATTACACCGATAGTACCAAAACGGAGAATACCCGTGTAAGCTATCCCATCGATTTCATCGATAACATCGCTGTGCCAAGCGTAGGCGATCACCCGAAGAACATTTTCTTCCTTACGGCAGATGCGTACGGTGTATTGCCGCCGATCAGCAAGCTGACACCAGGCCAAGCGATGTACCACTTCATCAGTGGCTATACCGCTAAGGTGGCTGGTACTGAAGCTGGGGTCTCTGAACCACAAAGCACGTTCTCAGCATGTTTCGGTAAAGCGTTCTTGCCATTGCACCCTACGAAATACGCGGGTATGCTGGGTGAGCTGATGAAGAAGCACAATGTGCGCGTCTGGTTGGTGAATACCGGCTGGAGCGGAGGAGCTTATGGCACAGGCGAACGCGTGAAATTGAAATTTACGCGTGCCATGATCACAGCGGCGTTGCGCGGTGAACTTGATGATGTGGATTACAAGGAACACAAAGTATTCGGAGTGAACTTCCCTACATCGTGCTCCAACGTACCTTCCGAAATTCTGGATCCACGTGGTACGTGGGCGGATAAGGATGCTTATGACGCGCAAGCCGAGAAATTGGCGAACGGTTTCGTTGCGAACTTCGAGAAATTCAAAGATGGAGCCTCGAAGGAGATCCTTGATGCCGCTCCAAGAACTGCTGTGAAAGCTTAATGATGCCAAAATAGAAAAGGGCCCTCCACATATGTGGTAGGGCTCTTTTTTTACCGATCAAACACTTTGGCACGTGGTTCGCCAACCATGTGCTCAACCAGCTAGATGTTCCGTTCCTCTTTGATGTCTTTGTGTGTATTGCTTTGCCTATGGCAAGGTGTATCGGCGCAGGGACTTAGCATGGGGAGAACATATTATCCTGAAAAATTGCATCAGGACCTGGAAGAGTTCCGTGAATTCGTCCACGCTGCGCATCCCGATCCGTACCGCTACAGGACCAAAGAGCAATTGGATCATACCTTCGATAGTGTAAGGACCACGATCAACGTGCCACTTACTACGGATGGTTTTGTTAGGTCGATGTTACCAGTGTTAAAGGCCATTGGTGATTCGCATTGTAGGGTTGAGCTCTCGGAGGAATCGTTGGTCCAGATGAGAGATCGGACAGCCATGATCCCGATAACGGTCAAAGTCATTGACGGGGGACTCTATATTGACGATGAGTTGAAGGGTTTCCGCAGTTTTCCGCAGGGTGCGCGTCTTATCCACATCAACGGCATTCTTGCTGGATCGATCCTTGAGCGGTTACAGAATGCCATTGTATGCGACGGCGCGAACACAACAATGGCCGATAGACGGATCGAGCGCGAATTCAGATCGCTTTATTACCTGCATATCGAACGGCCAACTACTTTCGATATTCAGTTCGAAGCCCCAAACGAGGAGTTGGGTAGGGCTACCATATTTGCCATGACGGCAATTGATATTGAGAATTCGCGTAAGCCTTCCGGTACTGTGACGTTGCCGTGGGGGTCACGTTGGATCCCGGAGATCTCTACTATGTGGTTGGGACTTCGAACTCTGGATGTTGATTCGTTACGGACGGCTGGTCAGGATCCTGAAAAGTTCCTGGCGTCCATGTTGCGTGAATTGAAAAAGAACAAGGGTGCTGCGCTGGTAATTGATCTGCGCGGAGCGGGTGGAAGGGAGCTTGGAATGGCAGAACTGGTATTCGGAGCTATTGCTACGGAACCCTATCGTCTGGTAGAGAATATCTCGATCCGATCGCGGTCGTTGCCTAATTGTTCCAACTGGATTGCGGATCATCCGGAGTTCTATTTGGATGTGAATGCACGGTATCCGAGAATGCTACCGGATAGATTCGGTGTTCATCCGGAAGATGACCGACTTACGGATCTACAGCCAGAAGGCAAAGCGTTCAAAGGCAAAGTGTATGTGTTGTGTGATGGCTATACGCGTGATGCTGCTGCTGCATTCGTCATGCTGGCCAAGCGAATGGGTAGGGCGCGGGTAGTTGGTGAGGAGATCGGTACGAACGCATACACGTACACGGGTGGGAGAGACCTCATTGCCGAGGCACCAAATAGCAAAGTGTGGTTCATTGTTCCGTTGATGCGATACACACCTTCCGGAAATCCTTCAGGGCCACTTGATCGAGGGGAAATGCCGAATACGGAACTTCGCCCTAGTGCAATTAGCATTGCCAAGGGGACTGATAGTGTGAAAGAGAATTTGATCATGTATATCCGGGAGACCCAATGACCCCGGTAGTGTACAGGAGATCAGAACCATTTCTGTTCAGAAGACCAATTGGATGGTGGATCTGCTCTATGTTCTTTTTTGTGGCGTGTGCCCCTGGGTCAAGTGAGCATCTACCGTGTACACAATGGACCGATGTTCATAACCAGTACGCACAGTCGTTCCAGATCCGCACTTGCGGAAGTGTGCATCAGTTGATCGTATTCGGACCGAACGGGCGACTGGATACATTAGCCATTCAATACGTCGGAGATAACGCCGATAAAAGCACTTCCGTGATCCAGCCGTTGCAGAAGGTGGCGGTAGTTAGCACTACGCACCTCGCATACATCCATGCATTGGGGTTATCAGAACGGGTAGTTGGTGCAGCTGGTCTGGCGCATGTGATGGATCCCACCTTAATGAACATGCTTTCTGAACAAGGAACCTTGGAGCTCGGAACTGCCGATGGGTTGGACAGGGAAGCACTGATACACCTAGCACCGGACGCATTGCTGGATCAGCCCTTCGGAAAGTCGGATGCGGCGGAACCTTTGGTGGGCATACCGTCCATTATGATCTCTGAATACCTGGAGCCACACCCCCTTGGCAGGGCAGAGTGGGTGCGGTTCTTTGGCGTTCTGTTCGGTGAAGCCGCTAGATCGGACAGCCTGTTCGCTGCCATTGTGACCCGTTATACCACGGTCCGTGATCATGTGGATGCCACCGTTGCTCCAACAACCGTGTTCTTCGGGTCCAATTGGCAAGGAACATGGTGGGTTCCCGGGGGGAAGAGTTCTATGAGTCGGCTGATCGCCGATGCTGGCGGGGCGTTGCAATTCAGCGATCCGGAAAGTGTGGAGAACAGTGCTCTGGACCTTGAGACCCTGATCCACAAAGGTGATCTACTGAAGCACTGGGGTATGGTCGTGGCCGAAGACGGCTCGGTGTCTGCCGATGTGCTCAGCGCCGGTGAACGAAGGCTTCAACAGATCAGGCCCTTTCAGGAAAACGGACTTTTTGCTGCGAATAGCGCAGACGTCGATATTTTCGGAAAAGCGCTGTTGGAACCGGATGTGTTACTACTGGATCTGGTGAAAGTGTTCCACCCGACGATCGCAATGGAACACGAGGCGTCCTACTATATGGTTGTTAAGCAGCAATAGTTCTAGAACTAGGACTTGTAGCGCTCATGACCATCCTGTACGAACGGAATTTTGTGCACGGTTCTTCCACGGTTGATCCTAATATGCAATACCTGATCTTCTATAGATAAAGCCCAACAACCAAGCCGGACCGATCATCAGGAATTGGAGGTCTTCCAGAAAGCTTGGTTTCGCACCTTCGATCTTGTGCCCATAGAATTGGCCGATCCATGCGAGCACAAAGAGTACCGAACTGATGGCCCACAACGGCCATGGTGCATGCGCATCAAGCCAGGCGCAACCAGCCAAACATGCAATGCTCCAAAGTGCCATGCCCAGCATGATCGGTAGGGATAGTCTCAAATAGAATAGACAAACAAGCCCTACGGCAATTTTAGCCCAGAGGTGCGGGGTGAACAAGGGAGGTAGATCTGGAACCGGAATGCTCCAAAGAAACCCGACGACACAGAAATAGATCACAGGGACACAGATCCAATGGATCGCCTTATTGGTGCTGTTCTGGTGACTAACGCCGTAAGCGTCGAACCACTCTTGGATGGTGCGTTTAGGCATATTGTTCAAACTGTTTATGCATTGGTACTCAGTACCAGCATTCATCTATAACGTTCCTCTAAGATATTAACGTGGTGTTGGCCGTGTCCTGCAATGACGTAACCCAATGCTCTTACGCTCATCGATCTTCCATTCGCGTTTCCATGAGCTACTAACATTTCATCCGTGAAGCTACGGAATAGCGCGATCGTGGATTTGCGCACAAGGTTGAATTCATCGGATAGTTCGGTTAGGCTGCGCCGGTCTGCATTGGAACATGCTGCATATTCATTTTCCTCGAAGCCCGGTAACGAATTGGGGTCTTGCCGTGCAAACGTGAGTGCCCGGTAGCTCATGATCCGTTCGGTATCGATCACGTGCTGCAGCAGTTCCTTCACGCTCCATTTGCCGGGTGCGTATCGGTGATCACCTTGCGCTTCGGAAAAGGTGCTTAGCGTTCTATTGAGGTCATCTGCAGCTGTCTGTAGGGCTGTAATGATGTCAAGGTCTAATACGCTCGTAACATAGCCCTTGTAGAACGGTGCATATTCTGATTCTTGGGGTAATTGATGATCATGCATGCCGAAAGGTAATGGCACGCCCAATACATGGTCCATTTTGCCGATAGCTTGAGATCATTTACGAGGTACGATACGCTTTTGAACTACTCTTGATCGGCAGCACCACCTTGGCCTTGGATCAGAACACGCGGAAGAGCGACCACCTCTTTCCCTATTTGGAACCATCCGTAAGGGTTCAGCCACCAGGTCCAGCGTTTGCACCAAGGATCGTAAAGCGAAATTATACCCACACCATCCGAAGTTCCCTTGGCGGTTACGTATCCTTTCCACGTCCGTCGAGCATGTACACCTAAGGTTGCGATATCAAAGGCTTCAATTCCATTCTGCTTGGCGTATTCCACGAATGTTCGTCCAGTTGCGAACGTGCGGCCACCCGTATGGTGCAACGTAGGCACAGCGGTGATCTTGTCCGCCGGGATACCGGATCTTATCAGTGCCGCACGTCCGGCATCGGCATGGGTTGGCCAACCGGGAACCGTGGTGCCATCCTGACCGACCAGTTGAACTTCAGCGATGGAATGCGCAGGAGTACCATCAACATCCATCATTGCGATAAAGGCGATGGGAACCCCGGGTTCTGCGTAATGTGCTGAGGTCGATTCGAATCGTACTTGGCGCAATTGCTTTCCGGTCACATCGATCTCATGATCCGTAGTGCTCGTTGTGGAACGTTGGGTGAGCAATGTATCCGTGCCACTGATCAAATACCATATCGTTGTGGGTAGACCAGCGGCACCGACAAGGATCGAATGTTCGATCGGTCCGTTCATGTTGATCCGAACCTCTTCTCCTTCTTCCAAGTAATATGCGAATGGTCGCATTGTCCCAGTGACATACATGTGATCATATCCACCAGTAAGAAAAAGAGCACGCGCTTCCATCAAACCTTCATGGTGCATCCATCCTTCCACGACAAGGTTCTTACTGCCGACAGGACGCTGCATGGCGAAGTACGGATGGGCAAATAGTATGAGGATCAGGCAGGTAAGAAGGCCGAGAATAAGTGTACGGAACGCGATCTTCCTCCAATTCATTCAGCGTCTTCTAAGGAATTGAGCAGTTCCTGAAGTTCTGCGCGTGCCTTACGATCACCGGTGACCAAACTCTGCATCATGCCTGCCTCACACGCTCGTTCCGCATTTTCGATCTGGCCCAGATCTGCTTGTAGAAGTGCCAATTGATAGTACGCAGGTATGTACTTTGGATCGTCGGTGAGGATGGCCTCAAGATCAGCAACGGCTTGCTCCATATTACCGGAACGTTTCCATTCCAACGCTATGGCATAACGGAGAAATAGATCACCTGGCTCTTCGGCCAACATGCCTTGTAATTGTGCCAAACGGTCGCTCACTGTTCAACTAGTTTTGATTCCCATTCCTTACGAAGAATTGTAGCGGATCCCAACCGCTCGAACTTTCCATGTCGGCAGTCTATTTCAACCGTACATCGTATACGACCACTAGCTCGAGATCCGAGAAGGTGAGGTTCTCGATAGGTGAAGGATCTACAGTTAGCATTGGGCCGCGAATTTACAGGACTTGTTCCACGCTGCGTCGTTGCATCATTGTAGTTCATTTTTCCATGAGGGATGCGAATGAACGTTAGGAAACAGTTCAATTGGCCGGAGCACATCAAACCCCTGAAAGATCAATGTCCTCCGTGCCTTCCAGCGTTACCCACTGCTTCATTTTCTTCTGGATCACTTTGAAGTGGTGCTGGTCTTCCGGTGTGATGATGGAGATGGCTACGCCTGTTCTAGCTGCACGACCCGTTCTACCAATGCGGTGAATGTAATCCTTCGGTGATCGGGGCAGTTCATAATTGATCACATAGGGGAGGGAGTCGATGTCTATTCCGCGGGAAAGAAGATCCGTTGCGACCAACACACGCAACGTGCCTTTCTTGAACGCCGCTAATGCATTCTGTCGCGCACCTTGACTTTTCTTACCATGCGTGGACTCCGCATCAATGCCATTCTTTTTCAACTTGTCGGCAACGTGGTCCGCACTGTGTCCGGAGGCTGTGAAGATCAGCACTTGCTGCATATCCATGCTCTTGATCAGATAGCGTAGGAAAGGTCCTTTTTTCTCTTGGTCCACTCGGAATGCACGTTGTTGGATCAACATAACTTCCTGTGGTTCTTCGGTAAGCTGGATCACCTCCGGCTTATGCAGCACAAGCTGGGTGATGGCATCGACGGCAGAATTCAATGTGGCCGAGAACAGGAGGTTCTGCCGCTTCCGCGGGAGAGCAGCGAGGATCCGATCCATTTCGTCACGGAAACCGAGATCGAGCATTTTGTCGGCTTCGTCCAAGACCAAATATTTCACGGACCCTAGATGAACGGCTTTATGATCCATAAGGTCCAATAAACGGCCTGGGGTTGCAATGAGAATATCCACGCCTTGCATTCCGATCATTTGGGGATTGATGGATACACCACCGAACACCGCTGCAACTTTGATCCTGCTCGACAATGAAGGCACAAGCGTTTTGATCACTTCTTCGACTTGTCCTGCCAACTCGCGTGTTGGAACAACGAACAACACAGGAACATGCCGGTTGGGCAGCGCCCATTTTGCCTCTAATAGAAGCTGAAGCGCCGGCAATACATAGGCCAACGTTTTGCCTGATCCTGTTGGTGCTATGCCTAATAGGTCCTTACCGAACAGTATCGCAGGTATCGCGCGCTCCTGGATCGGGGTCGGGGTGGAAATGGCAGTATCCTGCAATGCTTTGAGCAATTCATCAGACAGCCCGAACGAGCGTAATTGGGTCAATGATCCTGTCATTCAGTTTGTCGCATTCCTCTCGGTCTGTGCGCAAAGTACCTGAAAACTGATCGATCCCACACCACTAATAAAAGAGCCTCTTGCCAATATTGAGGTCATTATGTCGTAATTGATCGACAAGATCAATGATCAGGGCAGATGAGGCTGCAGCTACGAGACGTTAGTCTTGATCTTCTCCTGCTGTTCGGTAGCTCAGTGCACCCGAAGGACATTTATCGATCTGTTCCTTCAATTCTTCGATCGATGCGTTCTCCGCTTTGATCCATGGCCTTGCCTTCGGGTCATAGACATTGGGTAACATCTTGACGCATACGCCAGCATGTGCACATTTTCCGGGCTGCCAAACAACGCGTAGATCCCCATTGGGGTATTCAGTTTTGAAGTCTGCCATATTAGAGAGGATTTCATTCGAAGATAGGTACGATAGTGCTGAAACCGAAAAAGTGGCGCTAGTTCTGGGTCTGCAGACCGGTGTGGAACCATTGAACCATTTCTCCGTATACCTGCATTCACCATGTTCCAAAGGCTCCATCCTCTTACTGTACTGGGATACATCCTGCTCGTTGCTTCGGCCGTACCATTGGCCATGGGCTTCGCGAGCATTGCCGCTCTGTTGTTCTTTCTGGCCTACGGGTTCGCGTTGCTGGAGTTCCAGAAGTACACCAGCAATTATCAGTTCGCTTTGTTGCTGCTCAGTGGCGCCGCGTTGGGCATTGTGCTGGATCTGCATTACCAGCACTGGCCTTTGCTAACGTTCGCTCTGCTATTTGCGGCTTCAGCGACCATTGTGCGCCAACGGTTCATGCGCTTTTTTACCTATGTGGACCTGCTTTGGGTAGATACCGGTAAAGCAGCATTGGCTGTGTTGTTCTTCGTGCTGGCCGTGTGGAACACACCGTTCATCTGGGACCTTTGGTTACTGCCCATTATTCCATTGACCGCTGCTGTTGGCCTTACGATCAGTTATGTACAGGATGCACGCCACATGAAGGACCTTACCCGTGGTGGCTACAGGGTGCAAGTGGGCAAGCCTGCACCGGATTTCGAGCTGCCGGACCAGAACGGCGACCTCATGCGGCTGTCGGACATGCGCGGCAAACACCCGGTACTTTTGATCTTTGTGCGTGGGGATTGGTGCCCCGGTTGCCACATGATGTTGCGCACCTATGAACGGAACCGAAAGCGCTTCAAGGAAAAAGGTGTCCACGTTCTCGGAATCGGACCCGATGATATTTCCGTGAATCTGAGCATGGTACAACGCATTGGTGTTGGGTATCGTATGCTTTCTGATGACAAGCAAGAAGTTTCCGGTCAATATGGAGTGGTATACAGCAACCCCCTGATCGAACACATGGTGGACTATGAGAAAGGCATGCCGCTGCCGGCGTCTTTCCTAGTGGATGCCAATGGTATTGTCCGATACGCCTCACGGCCCGATCGAGTTGGTGAATTCCTTGACCCCGAGTTGATCTTTGGTGTGTTGGATGGTATACAACCGGATCCCGATCTTGCATGGACTTGACCATTGGACTTGCTGTAATGGCTTTTGCGATACTGCTCCTGGTGGTGGCTATCGGTATTTCCATTGCATATAACCGCTTGCAAGGCGTTCATAGCACTACTGTTCATGATCGGGATAGTTTCCTCAGCATTCTGGAAGCAAGCAACGATGCGTTGTTCGTGATCAATTTCGTAAGTGGTAAGATCCATTTGGCGAACGCGAAAGCCTCGGAATTGATCGGGATCTCCACCAATGAATTAACGACACTCACTATCTTCGATCTGCACCCGAAAGAGTTCCTTCATCGAAGCGCGGATCGTATTGCGGATGCTTGGGAAAAGAAGGGTAATATCTATTCAGATATTCCATTGTTGTCATCAACTTCGGAAGTGATCCCGGTGGAAAGCAGTACACGTGTTTCCTCTTATAAAGGTGAACCTGCAGTAATCCTGTACGCGCGCGACATACGTGAACGTCTTGAGCTACAGAATGAGGTTGAAGAACAGCAAATGATCGTTCGCGAGCAGAACCATCAACTGCTCTCAAGTATTCGCTATGCTCAACGGATCCAAAGGGCTGTGCTGCCAGAGGCAGAGGGATTGCAAACGCTTCTACCGGAATCATTCATTCTATTCCGGCCAAAGGATATTGTTAGTGGTGATCTGTATTGGTTCGCTGAGCAGGATGGGGCAGTGGTGCTGGTGGCTGCGGATTGCACGGGTCACGGGGTGCCTGGCGCCTTGCTTACATTGATCGGAGCTACGTTGTTCAATGATGTCGTCCTAAAGAAAAAGGTGACGGATACCGGAGCGATCCTCGATGCGGTGCGTTCGGGGATGATCCAAGCCCTGAGCAAGGACGGCGATGAAGCGCGTCACGACGGTATGAATGCAGCTGTACTTCGTTATGATCCGCGAACTAAGGACGTCTACTATTCAGGTGGCTACACACCGCTATATGTAGTGCGTAACGGCGAATTGACCGAACAAAAAGGAGACCGGATGCCTGTCGGACCACACACAGGCGATATGGGATCGTTCAGTAGCGGAAGCATCCAATTGCAACTTGGCGATCGACTTTTTATTTGTTCCGATGGTCTTCAGGACCAATTCGGTGGACCACAAGGGAAGAAGTTGAAATCAAGCGGCCTGAAGGATTGGCTTGTGAAGACATCATATCTCACTATTGATGAGCAGTATCAAGCCATATCCGACAATTTCCGGATGTGGTTAGGAAAAGGTGAGCAGATCGACGACGTGCTGTTGGTTGGATTTGAGGTTACCTAGATCAACTCATGGTATCTTTTTCAGATTCTAGAACATCCCAAGATCCAGAACATTATAGTGTCAAACCATCTACGAGTTGGATGAGTCCGCTTGGATCGTTCGGTGATACAGACCGCCAACTCGCTTCCCTACGCAACCAGGTCATTTGGCGTTTGGCATAGTTGCGGGTGTGCTGTTTGATCAACGCGATGGCTTGTTCAAGCGTGCTGTTGCCCGAGAAATGATCGAAGAGTTCACGATAGCCCACTGTACGTAATGCATTGTGATCTTTAAATGGAATGAGGGCCCTCGCTTCTTCAATCAGACCGTTCGTGATCATGGCATCTACACGCTGATCGATCCGCTCATACAATTGCTCACGCGGCAAGTGCATGGCAATACGTACGATGCGAATATCCGATCTGTCCTGAGGTGTAGTACGTTGCTCACTGAATGGTCTTCCGCTCGCAATGCATATTTCCAACGCCCGTATAACGCGGTGTGGATTTGCTCGATCGATCCGTTCCCAAGTTGCTAGGTCGCGTTGTTTCAGATCATTCAATAGCGGTACAGATCCATCTTTCCGGTAGCGCTCCTGTAGTTGTTCTCTGATGGTGTGATCACCGAGCGGTAGTGGATCCAGACCCTTGATCAATGCATCGATGTACAGACCTGACCCACCAACGATAATTGCTACACCGTTCCTAGCGAACAGCTCTTGAAGAACGGATTCTCCGGCGCGCGCAAAAGATCCAGCGCTCCATGTTTCAGCGATCTCCAAATGACCAAGAAAATGGTGTTTGATACCATTCAATTCGGCTTCAGTCGGACGTGCTGTCCCGATCTGCATGGCGGTATAGAATTGCCGCGAATCTGCACTGATGACTTCGGTGCCCAGATGCCGCGCTAATTGTACTGCCGCCTTGGTCTTTCCGCTGGCTGTGGGCCCGCCTATGATAATTACGGTGCCTTTACCCACCGTCATCGGTACTCCTCACCGAGATCATCGATGTTGCCGTGACCGAACTCGTCATGGTCCTCATCACCATACTGATCATCATCGTCCATGCCGTGCTCTTCATCCCCTAGATCGTAGGGGTCTTCTGCAAGAATGCCAGCTGAAAGATCATCTTCCTTGCTATGTTCGTCGGGTGCTTCTTTCATGCTGAGCACCACACGCGGGTAAGTCAACGTGGCATCCGGGTCTCCAGCACCGATAAGTTCCACCATAAACATCCACATATGCAGGAAGTCATACGCGTAGATGAAGCGTTGTGAAGTACTGCGGATGTGGTCACTGATGTACACTTCCTTCATCAATGCTGGAACGGTTCCTTCCTCAGCAAAACCAAGGTCGGCCAACGGGATCTCCGGACCTTTGCCCCATTCCTCATCGCTCACATAGAAGCAGGCCATCTCCTGACCAATGAATCCAAAGGCTTCTTTTATGGCTTTGTGCAGATCGAGAAAGTTCTGTTCAGAGCCGATCTCAATATCACGGAAAGCCTCAGTAGGGTGATCGATAAGAACGCGGAAACGGTAAATGCGCATGAAGTGTGCAAAATTAGGCGAATACGGTGGATGATGAACGTACGGCCGGCCATGGGGCGCATCGCTATGCGCCTCGATCGGTCGGATAGAGCTCCATACCCGGAACCGGCAACAGGTCCAGTTTTGCTGCTTCAGCGATCATGAGTTCCCAGGCCTGTGCACGATCATTGTGGATCTTGCCGTCCAAGATGGCATCCTTGATCACGGTCTTTATATCACCGATGATCTTGCATGGTGGAATATTGAAGGCCGCCATGATATCCTCACCCGTTACAGGTGGCTGGAAATTACGGACGTGATCCTTCTGCTCCACATCCTTCAGCTTCTGGATCACCACGTCGTAGTTCTTCAAGTAGCGTTCCTTTTTCTTCTCGTTCTTGCTTGTAATGTCCGCACGACACAAGATCATGAGGGCATCAATGTCATCCCCGGCATCGAAGAGCAAGCGACGAATAGCACTATCCGTTACCTGATCCTTGGTGAGCGAGATCGGACGTAGGTGCAATGCGACCAGCTTCTGGACGAAGCGCATTTTATCGTCAAGCGGCAATTTCAACCGTCTGAAAAGTTTGGGTACCATGCGCGCACCTTTATCCTCGTGACCGTGGAATGTCCAACCATGACCTTCCTCGAATCGTTTGGTCAGCGGCTTCGCTATGTCGTGGAGTATGGCACCCCAGCGCAGCCAGAGGTCATCGCTATGCGCACAAACATTATCCAATACTTGTAAGGTGTGATGGAAATTGTCCTTGTGACCAATGCCGTGTTTCTCTTCGGCTCCTTGTAACGCAACGAACTCCGGAAAGAATTCCTGAAGCAAGCCACTTTCCAGCAACAGGTTGAAACCTACGCTAGGCTTGGGAACAGCAATGATCTTGTTGAGCTCCGTGTGGATCCGTTCAGCACTGATGATCTCCAATCGCTTGGCATTCCGCTTGATCGCTTCGAACGTGGGCGGATCGATAGTGAACCCTAATTGTGAGGCGAATCGCACAGCCCGTAACATCCGCAACGGGTCATCGCTGAACGTGATGTCCGGATCGAGCGGCGTTCGGATCAGGCCGCGGTCGAGGTCCAGGATTCCACCGAATGGATCCACCAACGCACCGAGGCTGCCTGTATTCAAGCTAATGGCAAGCGCATTGATCGTGAAATCGCGCCGCTCCTGATCGTCCTTGATGGTACCCGATTCCACATCAGGCTTGCGGCTATTGCGACTGTAGCTCTCTTTCCGCGCACCAACGAATTCCACCTGTTCATCGCCGTACATGAACATGGCCGTACCGAAATTCTTGAACACATGGACAGGGCCGGTCCCCAAACGCTTAGCAACAGCTTCAGCAAACGCGATCCCGTCTCCTTCCACAACGAAATCAAGGTCCTTGCATGGTCTGTTGATCAATAGATCGCGCACATAACCCCCAATGGCAAATGCCGGAATGCCTTGTATATCAGCCTCTGCAGCAATGGCCTTGAATAAAGGTTGCTCCGTAACACCTTCGAGGTGCGTGGTATCTACGGTATAGCTGGTGGTACGCAAGGGGATCAGAAAATTAGATGATCAGACGATCAGAAAATTAGAAAATGAAGCGTCTGCATGGGCAAAAAATGGAACCATGCCTGAGGCAGGCAGGACGCAGATGACGCAGAAAGACATGATTTTTATGATCAGATAATGGGCATCTTTGATTGCTTGGTGTTTACGACAGGGATTGCTTAGCGGTGCGCGAATTTAGGAGTTCAGGTTTGTGCTACTCTTTTTGATAACGATGTGCTGGGGTCGAGATTGATGATGAGATCGATCAACCTTGGATTACCCTAACAACGTCAACCTTCAGCGCGCAATTGAAATGTTCTTCCGGACATTGCTTGTAACCGTGCAGTCCACATGGTCGGCAGTTCAATTCCACTTTGGTCTCTACGGTCCTGCCGTTATCGCGTAACGGTCCAAATCCGAAAGCGGGTACCGTACTGCAGAATACCACCGTGACCGGGGCATTCATGGCGCTTGCAATGTGCAGCGGTGCGCTGTCGTTCACGTAGTTCATCTGCGCTTTTTCCATGAGCGCTGCGGTGCTTAAGAGTGAGAGCTTTCCAGCCAGAACCGTGCCTCGTTTTGCTTCTTTGGTGATGCGTTCGCAGAGCGCAACGTCACTTGGCGCGCCGATCAAGTAGACGGTCCGTTCAGCTGGAAGTTGATCGATCAGTTCGATCCATTTTTCCGCTGGCCATTGCTTGGTGAACCACACGGAGGCCGGGGCAATACAGACGTAGGAGGATACGCCGCTGATCAGTTCAGAAACGGTGTCCCGGTCTTTTTTCGTGGGATATAAGCGGGGTAGGGGCCGGGTATCATCGGTCAGGTGTGTGATCAATTCGTTCAATCGTGCCACTTCATGCCGCCCATCGCCGATGACGTGCTTTATTTTCTTGGAGTAAAGAAAGCTGAGCGGATTCTTGTTGTACCCGACCTTTTCAGTGCCATGCGCCAGCACGGTCATCAGCCCGGTGCTGAAAAAGCGTTGCGCGTTGATGATGTGGTCGTATTGCGTACGCCGCAATGAACGGATCAACCTGAATAACGCCCGTGTTTTGCCTTTGCTCTTATCCCAAACATGCAGCTCGTTCAAGAATGGGTGTTCGTTGAAAAGCCCATCATTCCCTTTTCTTACAACAAGATCCAAACGCGCTTTAGGATATCGTGCGTGCAACTTTTCCAGGATGCTCGTGACCAGAACGGCATCACCCAAAAACGCGGTCTGTATGACCAGGATCTTCATTTTGTCATTCTCGGTCGCTGAGCGGAGTCGAGGTTCCAAGGTGCATTCATTCTTCTGCTCCTTCGATCAATGTGATCATTACCTTATCGATCCGGTTGCCGTCCATATCCATTACTTCCCCAATGAAGTTGGGCTCAGTGACCTGGTCGCCAACAATTGGAAGACGCTCCAGTTCGTTCAAGAAGAAACCTGCCACGGTTGTATAAGCATTGTTGTTCTCCTCTAAAAGATCTTTTCCTAAATAGTGGTTCAGATCACCGATCAATACTTGGCCGCCGATCAAAAGCGATCCATCGGCGCGTTTTACGATCTCAGGTGTGTCATCGTCATCTTCGTCGGGTAGATCGCCCATGATGGCTTCGGTAAGGTCATGCAGTGTCACCATGCCTTTGAGTTGCCCGTGTTCATCGATCACCAAGGCAGCATATTGCTTGCTTTTCTTGAATTTGTTGAGGATGGTGAATGCCGGCGTGCTTTGCGGAACGAAAATGGGAGGCCTAATAATGTTTGTGAGCTTGAAACCGGGCTGGTTGAACTGATCGAGCAGGTCGCGGATGGATAATGTACCCAAGACCTCGTCGATCTCACCGTTACAGACCGGGAATTTGCTGTGGTGGCTGTCTTTCACTTGTGCGATGATCTCCGTTATCGGATCATTGCTATCAACCCATTCAAGATCGTTGCGGTGGGTCATTAATGTCTTCGCCACCTGATCATTGAAACGGAAGAGATTGTGCAATGCTTCCGATTCTTCTTTATCCAACACGCCTTGCAGGTTTGCCGTTCGGATCATGGAGCGCAGTTCTTCTTCACTTACGCGATCGCCATTGCCTTCGCTGATCGGTAATAATTTCAACAACAATGCAGTGGATCCCGAGAACAATTTAACGATCGGGAAGGTGGCTTTCGTGAACACGTTGATGATCGGTGCAACGAACAATGCGATCTGTTCAGGATCGTTCAGCGCGATGCTTTTCGGAACCAACTCACCAACGACAATGGTGAAATAAGTGATCCCACCAATGACCAATGCCAGCGCAGCGTTATGAGCGTATGGGGCGATCAAAGGCCAATTGTTGAATACCGTTTCCAAATTGTCCGTAAGCGCAGCACCGCCATACGCACCGGAAACAATGCCGATCAGCGTAATTCCCACTTGAACACTGCTCAGAAACCCTTCCGGATCTGCGAGTAACTTAAGAATGGTCTTTGCGCGGGTCGATCCTTGATCAGCCAATGCTTGGATGCGACTTGCCTTAACACTTACCAATGCGATCTCACTCAACGAAAAGAAGCCGTTCAGTAATGTCAGCAGGCCAATGATCAGGATCTCCATTCAAAGGGCAAAGATGGGTGTATTTTGAACAAAGTATTGAATACATGGTACAGAGTAACTGTTACCAAGTATGCCAAAAAGTACGCAGTACTCGGTGCCCTGTGATCTTTACCAAAGATCTAAACAGACACCCCATGTTCCCGAAGGGCATCGTTGAGCGATGTCTTCTTGTCTGTGCTCGCTTTACGTTGACCGATGATCAATGCACAAGGCACGCCGAATTCTCCTGCAGGGAATTGCTTTGGGACGGTTCCTGGAATAACAACTGAACGTGGCGGGATATAGCCTTTGGATTCTTTTGGCTCGCTGCCGGTAACGTCAATGATCCGTGTACTTGCCGTAAGTACCACATTCGCTCCTAACACGGCTTCCGTGCCGATGCGAATGCCTTCAACCACGATCGCGCGTGAGCCAATGAATGCACCGTCCTCAATGATCACGGGAGCTGCTTGCACAGGTTCCAATACGCCGCCGATGCCTACGCCACCACTCAAATGCACGTTCTTGCCGATCTGTGCACAACTACCCACAGTAGCCCAAGTATCCACCATGGTACCTTGGTCCACATAAGCGCCGATGTTCACGTAACTCGGCATCATGATCACGCCGCGTGCGAGATAGGCGCCGTACCGTGCAATGGCATGGGGAACCACGCGAACACCGAGCTTTTCATAGCCGCGTTTCAGCTCCATTTTATCATTCCATTCCAGCGGACCGGCTTCCATCGTGCGCATTCCACGAGTAGGGAAGTACAATATCACGGCTTTCTTGACCCAATCATTCACGTTCCATGGCCCACCTCCATCCGAGGGGTCAGCTACGCGCAACTCGCCTTTGTCCAGCAATTCGATCACATGCTCAATGGCCTGTATCGTAACTCGCTCCTTTAAAAGCGACCGGTCTTCCCATGCTTTTTCGATCTCTTGTTGCATGTGGCGAAGGTATTGACGGATATGGTTCGCATAATGGAACAATGGATCGCTGTAACATTGCGCCGCTAATAACACATCACCCTTACTATGACCCGTATCATGCTCGCTTGTAGCCTATTCCTCGCCGCCACTTGCTCTGCAGTTGCACAGAACAACACCATGATCATAGGCGATTGGTTCTATCAAGCTCCAGTAGATAATGGCAAGCTTGATGCTAAAAGTCGCGACATGCTCGACCAAATGTTCGGTGAAATGGTCTTCTCCTTTGCCGAAGATGGTACCTACGCTTTAGTGGTAATGGGCAATGAAGATTCCGGTAAATGGAGCATGAATGATGAGGGTACCGAGATCACATTTTACTCTTATGAAGACCCCGTTAATACAATGGCCATATTGAGCCTGACCGACAGCGAGTGGCAAGCTGAGATCAGCGAGGGGAAAGGGTTTGTGTTTGGAAGATCCGTGAAGAAGTGAGTTTCAGAATTTCGATTGCTGGGCATAGCGTATTTACGGCACTTGCTCCACCCGTGTAGCTGTCGGCACAACCCCGCCAATGGTCTGCAGTATGATATCCCGGTCGTTGTTCGTTCCAGTGTAGCGGATGGTGCCATCCATGTTGATGTCCAATGGACTATAGGTGTTCGTCACTGTGGTCGTTGGCGTCGTTCCTCCAATCGCAGTAAGGATCAGATCACGATCATTGCCTGACCCGGTATATTGAACTATTCCATTGCCATCACCATCCCCTGGCCATAAGCATTGAACAGACCCAACAGCGACCCTCGCATTCGTACCATGAACGCTCGTCGATATACTTCTCAAGTCGATCAAGGTGTTCGTCGGATCAAGTTCCAATGATCGGGATCCGGACATCACGCCCAAGTGGTTCCGATGTCTGATCGCTATACGATAAGTTCCGGGTGCCACCGGTGCGTTGATATAGCTCTCACCGTTCAGGCCCATTAGGTCCCCATCGCGCTGCAACAGTGCGGGGCGCGAATGAAGCACGCCATACGGTGCGCTCGCCGATCGTACTTCCACTACCAACCAATCCACGATGGCGTTGTTTCCAGTGATCGCCAACAAGGAAGCGCTCATGCTTGCACCGGGTGTTGCGCCCGCATAGGAATATCCTGAACCGCTGTAAGGCTCCACGGTGGGGACCAAGTTGGCATTGCGCAATCCATCGTTCATCAGGCTGCCGCTGGGAAGCGCCCCGGCCAAAGCGGCACGCACACGGAAGTTCACTCCGCAATCCGTTGGCTGGATCACAGATGCTGTGGTGAAGGCAATATGCTCTGGACATACCTCGACCAGGCTGCCTTGTTGCCATTCAAAATATCCTGGAAGGTCCACCGTGTGCGGGCCTGGAGGAACCGTGAAGTCGGAAAGGGCCTCATACATCACTCCGGTACCCGGAAAGCTCCAGTCATCGAAGAACGAATTCAGTGCTCCCCCGTCGAGTGAATAAACCCACAAATTACTCGCCTGCGTTACCGAGGAGGCCAGCTTCACATGGGTATCAATTGTACCGCACTCCGGAACAGCCCCCTCATAGCCCCAGATCCGGTAGGTTACGGCCTGGTAGTCCGCGGAGATCGCTTCCGCGACGCAGCCATCGGCATCCGTCACGATCACTCGCGTACGCTCGGTCAACTCCCAGAAGGCTTCGTACGGTTGATCCAGCACCTGTCCATCCGCATCAGCGGGATAGGATGAAGCGTAGTTCCAATCCGTGGACCCGATCGGCTGAGTTTCGAGTACAATGGAATACGGACCGTTGCCTCCATTGGTCTGCACCGCGATGGATACCGAATGGCAATCGTTCTGGACTTCCAAGGTCGCCGTCATTCCACATTGAGCGCTTCCGGGTATTGTAACCAAAGCGGTTATGACGAGTTGCGCAAGTCGTTTCATGGTAATTGCTGAGTTCGTGTAGCTGTTGGCACAACTCCGCCAATGGTCTCCAAAATAATATCCCTGTCGTTGTTCGTTCCAGTGTAGCGGATAGTGCCATCCATGTTGATGTCCAATGGGCTGTAGGTGTTCATTACCGTGTTGGTGGGTGTTGCTCCGCCGATCGCAGTGAGGATCAGATCACGGTCGTTATCGGTGCCGGTGTAGCGCACCGTGCCGTTGCCATTGGCATCGCCGGGCCATAAACACCGAACGCCGTTAATGCTAGTGGTTGCATTGGTGCCGTACAACGAGGCATTGATGTCACGCAAAGAGACCTGCGCAGGTACTAAACTCAATGAAGTAAGATCGCTCATGATCCCCAAGTGGTTCCTATGCCGGACCGCGACCCGGTAGTTGGCCGGGGAAAGGCTGGGGAAATTGACGTATTGGTCGCCGTCCAGATCCACGACGTCGCCATCGCGTTGTACAAGAGCTGGGCGCGAGGCAAGAACTGTATAGGGAGGATCCATAGAACGGATCTCCACGATCACCCAATCCACGATGGCATTGCTACCGGTGGTGTTCAGCAGGCTTTGTGCTATGCTGGCACCGGCCGAACTGTTCGGGATGAAAGAATAACCTATCGCAGAATAGGGCTCGGTCAGCGTTAGCAACCCGCTTGATCGCAGGTTGTCGTTCATCAATGTACCACTTGTTGGCATGGCTCCGCCCAATGCGATCTGCGGGGCAATATTTATGCCTGCATCTCCGAGTGTAAAAGGAGCGACGGGTAGTGTGAACGTCATGCTGCGCGGCGAGCCGAAAGAGCAGTCTTCAACTGGCCAACCTTCGTAAACGATATTCTGAGCACCGTTGTTCGTCATTGTAAGTGTATAGGTGCCGGGCACAAGATTGGGTAGCACATGTGGAGAACAGTCGCAACCGGTCGAGAGTCCATCCAAGGGTAATCCTGCAACGGTACCGCTCATATTAATTGGACCGGAAAGGGTGAAATTGCTTGCTTCCAAAAATTGCCAGCGGTGAGAGATCTCACCAAGTCGAACATTGGCATTGCCGGTAAAGGCGTTGTATAAGAACCCGCCATCAACGGTGGATTGTACTTGGCATGGATCATTTGGGCATTGAGAGTATTGGTTCGGAACCCATGCCTGCCATCCTGGTGATAGTGTGATGGGCTGTTCTTGCGGAAAATTCGACGTAACGCAACCGTTCCCGTCAATGATCTGATACTGCTGTGGAAGTGCCCCCCAGATAAACTCAGGGAAAGTGAAGGTGCCTAATGCGGGGATCGGGTAGTTCGGTGAGCCACTGTACTGGATCTGGAACGGAGGTATTCCTGCCGTTATCTCCACTTGCATCCAGGATTCAAGTTCTGTTACAGGGGGCCATTGAGCATTAGCACAACCGAGCGCTGTTATTTCGGCCACAAGACCGCACTGAGAGAATGCGTAGTGCGGGATCCCAATTCCGGTTACCATCAGGAGGATCGATGCGATCTGCTTCATATGGTTCTCTTCAATTAGTTGGTTCTCTTCAATTAGTCCGTGATGTTCAGAATGGATACTGTCCGTGAAGCCTTTGACTCGACCCAGCCAATGATTGCGATGACCATATCCCAAAGTGTCGTTGGTAAATTAGACGAAAAATCTCAAATGGGTTGCCTAGCAATTGAAATGTATGAATAACTGGTCGTTCAGACGAATAACTGGTCAATTCACCCCAACTTACCTTCGCGGCATGTCCCGCATCCTAGCATTGGACCATGGCCTTAAGCGCACTGGTATTGCCGTTACTGACCCACTCCGCATTATTGCAACTGCGTTGGATACGGTTGCTACCAAAGACTGCATTGCATTTTTAAAAGCATACTTGGCAAAAGAACAAGTGGAAGGTTTTGTGATTGGACTACCTATGGGCCTCAACGGCAGACCGACAGATGCTACGGCTGGTGTGCTCGCATTCTTGAAGACCTTGAAAAGTGCATTCCCCGAGCAATGGATTGAGACGATGGATGAACGTTTCACCAGCAAAATGGCCCAACAAACGCTGCAGGATAGTGGTGTGAAAAAAATGGCGCGCAGAGAAAAAGGTCAGCTCGACCGCATTAGTGCTACGCTAATTCTGCAAAGCTGGATGGAAGGCGGAGGGACGAGGGTGTAACGATGGTTAGAGTATCAAGTATCAAGACACAAGACACAAGACAAAAGGTGGGAAGCTGTGCTTTTTGGCGAAGTCCCAGTGCAGCAGGATCACAAGTGTCAAGAGTTGAGAATGATCAATGTAGACTCCGATCGTCGATATCGTGAGGAACGGTAGATGATTACGTACATCAGTGTTCCGTTGCAACTAACAACGGTCAACCAAGAACCAACCGTCCCACGTACCTTTGCGGCACTACAAGAAGTTTGAATGATACTACCTATTCGCGCCTATGGCGATCCTGTGCTGAAAAAGATGACACAGGACATTGAACCGGATCATCCGGGATTGAAACAGCTTATTGCAGATATGTTCGAGACCATGTACGCCGCAAATGGTGTTGGTCTTGCTGCCCCGCAAGTGGGTCTAGGCATCCGCATGTTCATTGTAGATGCTTCTCCGTTCGCAGAGGACGAGGATGGAAACCCTACTGACGAGGCCAAGCTGAAGGACTTCAAGAAAGTGTTCATCAACCCCTACATCGTTGAAGAAGAAGGGGAGCAGTGGCCGTTCGAGGAGGGTTGTCTGAGCATCCCGAACATTCGCGAAGAGGTGTTGCGCGAACCACGTATCGTTCTACAATATCAGGACGAGAATTTCAAGGAACACGAAGTTGAATTCGATGGGATGGCCGCACGCGTGATCCAACATGAACATGATCACCTCGATGGCATCCTTTTTACCGATCGACTGAAACCCCTACGTCGTAGACTGCTCAACGGAAAGCTACGCGACATCTCGCGAGGTGAAACCGATGTGAAGTATAAAATGCGTTTTCCCGTCACCAAATGAAGAACTTGAAATTCGTTGTCGCGCCGATCGCCTTATCCCTGCTTTTAGCATGCGGTGGCGGGGAAGAGGCAAAAAAGGATGGCGTGGACCCCAAAGCCGCGGAAATGGTCGGGCGAATCTCCACCATGGAAGATACCTTGTTCAAGAGCGTAACTTTTGATGCACGGAGTGCGCAAGAGTTGCTTGATGTCTATAAGGCTTTTACAAAGGCCTATCCGATGGATGAAAATGCGCCGGAATATTTGTTCCGAGCTGCAGGGTTATGCTCGAAGGCCATGGGCGATCCGGTACAGGGTATCAAATTATATGATCGCATCATTGTCGATTACCCAAGCTGGAAACGATTACCGGACACGTATTACCTGAAAGCGTTCACGATCGATACCGAGTTGAAGCAGAAAGGGGAGGCACAGAAGGCCTATCAGCAAGTTATTAACTTGTATCCCGATCATCCGTTCGCGAATGATGCACGGCAAATGATGGAGTACTTATTGCTTACCGATGAAGAGTTGATACAGAAGTTCGAGTCCATGGAACAAGCCGCGAATGCTGGACAGTGACCAACGGTAAACCAATTACGATGGATCTAGGTTCGATCATAAAGAAAGGGATGTCCCACGATGCTTACCGAGCTGCTTTCGATAAGGCGGTCGCGGAAGGAAGGGATGTAGGTCCGCCCGACGGCGGCTACGGTTCGGAGTACACCAAGTTGAACTTGGCACGCACACGTCGTTTGGAAAAAACGTTGAAGATCAGTGACGACGTGCGGTCCATCATGACAAAAGCAGCACCACAGACCTGGATCGTGCTTACCGAAATGTGGTGTGGTGATTCTGCCCAGAACCTACCGGTCATACATGCGCTTGCTGAACTTGCTCCATCCATAAAACTGCATGTATTGCTTCGCGATGAAAACCTGGAGCTGATGGACAACTACCTCACTGGTGGAAGCCGCAGCATCCCGAAATTGATCGCCTTCGAAACAGCAACGGGCAATGAACTGTTCACCTGGGGACCACGACCAGTATCTGCGCAAACATTGGTGATCACCGAGAAAGAGGGAAAGACCAAGGAAGAACTTGCGGAGATCTTGCACGGCTGGTACAATACCAATAAAGGGCAGGATGTGGTGAGGGAGGTTGTGGCGTTGGTGGCGCGCCAATGATCGGCTAGCAGGTGTGTGGAATGCGATCTACAACCCGCTTCAGCTTCGCATGATCACCTGCCCTTGCGCAATGATCCCCAACGCACGCCCAGTGAAGCGTTGACCAATGAACGGCGTGTTGTGACTCTTGCTCACCAGATCTGCTTCTTGGCATGTCCACTCCAACTCCGGATCGAATAGGGTGATCTCTGCTTCCGTGCCTTCGGCGATATGGACCGTAGGTAAACCAAGAACTGCTCGTGGTCCTGAGGTAAAACGTTCGATGATCCGACGCAAAGTGGTGCGCCCTTTCAGCGCTGTATTTGCAACGGCAAAGCAGGTTTCCAAGCCAATGATCCCAAAGGAAGCTGGTCCGAACTCAATGATCTTGTGTTCGCGATCCTCAGGGCGATGGTCGCTAACAATGCAATCGATCGTGCCATCCTTCACACCATCGCGCAATGCTTCAATGTGGATGCTGTCGCGCAACGGTGGCATCACTTTGTAACGTGTTTCGAAACCGCGCAAGCAACCATCGTCCAGCAATAGGTTATGCGCTGCAACAGACGCGGTAACATGCAACTTCCGGGCTTTCGCTTTGCGGATCATCTCTACGCTTCCTGCTGTGGAAATAGTTGCCACATGCAAGTGCCCGCCCGCGTATTCCAACAGCTCCAGATCACGCGCCAATTGGATCGTTTCAGCCATTGGCGGTATGCCCTTCAACCCAAGTCGCGTGGACATTGTGCCTTCGTGCATCATCCCGTTCAGGCTCAATGCTGGATCGTTCGGGAACACCATCACCGGTGGTTTACTTCCGGGCAAACCGTTGGCATATTGCAACGCCAATAGCATCAACCTGCTGTTGCCTATGGTATGTTGATCATCGCAGTAGGCAACGGCGCCCGCAGTGCGTAGATCGTGCAGCTCGGCCAATTGTTCGCCCTTGAGACCTTGCGTTAGCGCTCCCAACGGCAGTACCTGTACGGGGTGGCCATTCGCACGACTCAGCAAGTTCGCTACACCGCTGCTTTTGTCCATTACGGGATCCGTGCTCGGTAGCACAGCCACACGCGTATACCCACCGGCAGCAGCTGCATCCAAGCCGTTACGAATACCTTGCTTCCACTCTTCACCGGGATCGCGAAAGTGCGCCCGTAGATCCACCCAGCCCGCACTGGCATGCATTCCCTTCAACTTGATCTCGTCACCAGTTCCTTTCGGAATGCGTGTGCCGATCTTGGTGATCGTGCCTTTTTCAATGCGAATGTCAAGCTCTTTCTCGTGATGTGGACCGCCGGGGTCGATCACTTTTACTTGGCGCAGAGTGACAGGTTTCATCGCTTATTTCAGGTATCGGATCAGGAATACTTCAGCAGCTAAGAAAAGCAATGCGATCAAGATGAACCATTTCCACAGTTTACGGCCTTGGTCCAACTCGTTCAATTTCAAACTGAGGTCCGATGTGCCCGTATCCAACACCGTGTAGCTTGTAAGTCCTTTATCGGTCAACAGCGCTTTTAGTTCATCCACGCCGTAGGCGCTTAGATTGCTTTCTCGGCGCGGAAGGTCCAATGCCAAGGTCATTAATGTGTCGTTACCGCTGACGACCGCATACGGACCCGGTGGTAGGTCTTGGTCGTGCAAAGCAATTGCTGTGTTGCCCGGTGTTCTGCGCACCTCCGGGACCAGGTCGATGTTGTTCGGTCCTTTCAAGTGGGGTACTGCGTCGCCTTTGAATTCGATGCCTTCCAACGGGATCAGTACTTCTTCGCCCAGGGTGTGGTACAATGCACCCATCGGACGGCTCAATTCCGCCATGCGTAACAGCGAGGTAAGGAAGAATGCATGGTGTGTGAAGTTGCCCGCGCTTTCTGCCAGTGGCGTTGCGCAGAGGTAGATCGATCCACGGCCTTGCTGTGTGCGCGATAGATAGGCAGTGCCATCCTGCAAGCGCAAGAGCACATCGCTTCCTGCCGCCGGACGAACGCTCCAGCGCTCACGCACAACGGGCAGGTCCACGTTACGTTGCATGGTCTCGAAGATGTCGCGATAGAAAGGTTTATCCAGATCGATGCGATCCACCTTAACGGTAGCGGTATCCATCCGCGTAGGAGGGGAGGCGCCGAATTGACCGAAAAGTCCGGCATAACCACTTGGATCACCATTGGTTGGTGGGAATATTGCAACACTGCCGCCGTTCTCCACGAAGGTGCCTAATGCTTGCACTAAACCGCTGGCTACGTCAGGTAACGCATTCAAGATCACAAGGTCTTGCCGAGCCAAGGATGAAAGATCCAACGAGCGCATGGCTTGCTCTGTGAAACCATGCAGGCTGTCACCGCTGAAAACATCAGCCACCGACTTATCGCTTTCGACATTACCGCCGCTAACCAACAACACACGCAACTTATCGATCACGCGGTAACTGATGTACATGCGGTCATCGAATGTGACAGGACGATCATCGATCGAGATAAAGCCCCAGTGGTTGCCGCCAGCTTCGCTCGTGTAACGCAAGGTCGTATCCACGGAAGCCCCTCCAAGAACACTGAAGCTGGCCAAAGCGCGTTGGCGCCCATCGATGTCCAATCGCAACGGCACGTTGACCAATTCCTGCTCTCCGTAATTCTGCAACCGGACGTGCAGGATCTCGCTTTGTCCCGCGCGCCGCACAGGGCTATCGAACCACACGGAATCGATGCTGAGGTTATCCGGGCTGGCACTTGCCAATGGAACGATCACAGTAGGAATTAGCGTGTCATTTGTCCAATTATCGATATCCGTTACACTGCGTTGTAGGTCTGTGAACAGGAACGCGCGCTTGACTGGTGCGTCGCTCTGGCCAAGGGCTTCACGCTGTCGGGCCATCACTTTGCTCAACGGTCGTGCATACGGACTTACATCCACTTGTGAGGCTGCTTCCAATGCTTCATCACGACCTAGGAGTACTTGTTGCTTTCCTTCGAAACGCCCGGTCAGTAGCTGAAATCGATCCGTTGCGCTGTAGGCCATTACGGCATCTTGCGCACCTTTGCGGGCTTGGTCCAGTAACCGTCCTTGCGCGTTCTGGCCATCCATGCTGTAGCTATCATCCACATACAGCGAGACAGCGCGTTGACCTGCAACCACGTTCGTATTCGCACTGGGGATATACGGTTGAGCAAATGCTAGGACCAAACTTGCCAACGCTAGTAGTCTTGCCAGCAGGACCAACCAATGTTGCACCTTTTTCCGGGCACGCGTTTGTTGGGTGATCTCCGCCAAGAACCGAACATTCGGGAAATCGATCCGCTTGAACCGCCGTAGCTGGAAAAGATGGATAAGCACCGGGATCGAAAGAGCAGCAAGCGCCCACAAAAAGGCCGGGTGCAGAAAGGACATGGGCGCGAAGATAATAGGGAGATGGGGTCGATCAGATGATCAGATGACGGCTGGTTGGGCTAGTTAGAAATCCTTGATACATACTCCCTGTGTGCTCCGTTGTGGATTGTGGTAATATTCAACTCCCTTTATCAACCCCCATCCCGAACAGCGCAATATCATAACGCACAGGGTCCACGGGGTCGAATTCGCGTAACCGTTCCGTGAGTTCCAACACCGCTTTCAGATCATCCTGCTTTCGATGCAATAAGCCAAGGTCACGACCAACACGACCGGTATGAACGTCCAAGGGAACAAGCAAAGCTGAGGTCGGAATGCGTTTCCAATGACCCATGTCAATGCCGCGATCACTGGGGCGTACCATCCACCGCAAGAACATGTTGATGCGTTTGGCATTACTGCCTTTTGCGGGATCGGCTACGTGTTTTTGGGTGCGCTGCTCATGTACCGGTTCAAAGAAGCGTTGCTTGAATAGCGAGATGCCTTCAGCTGCTGACCAATTGGTTGGTGCTTTCTCGGTTCCGTTCAATAGAAAGGCTTGTTCCAATCCGTAATATTCCGCGTAAACATGCCGTAAGCCGATAACGAAATGCCGTAGGTCCACGCCATTGAACGTGCGGTGCACGAAGCGATCCAAACGATCAAGGTCCTGTTCAGTTGCATTCAATACGAAATCATGCGGTGCGCGATCCATAAGATCCACCAACTTCCATGCATTGTTGATGATGGACTTGCGTTGTCCCCACGCGATAGTTGCCGTAAGAAAGCCGATCACCTCTGCATTCTCCCGATCAGCGAATGAACGTGGTACTTGTATGGGGTCGTTCTCGATGAACTCCGGACGGGCGTAACGCTCGTAGGCTTCATCCAGAAGCACCTTTGTTTGGTTGGTTGGCATGGGGTTCACCGCCCCATCATGCCCGGTAGTGCCATCGGCAGTTCCACCACTTGATAACCGTCCAAGCTGAACGTACTCGACGGTGGTTCACCTAAATTGAATTCTCGGGTAACGCCTTGTGTTTTTTCGTTCGTTTCCGCATCCACCATCTCAAATTCCATCGGGAAACCTGTGATCTGCATGTCGTCATACTTCAACGCAGAGACATTCCCGGAAGCGATGTTGTTCGTTAGGTCAGTGAACGGAACCGCAACATCTTTTGCCATCCAGCCCGTCCAAGTGCCGTCCTTGCTTTTGGCAATGACCTTCGTACACACATGACCATTGATCGTCTTGGTTTCGTTGGTCACGGTGACCTCGGTTTCCGATACATCCTTTTCGGTATCAGGTGTTTCCTTTATGTTGACCTTCATCTTCGGGGTCTTCATTGCGGTCTTTTTCCCGTTCTTGTCCGTCATCAACATGTATTGCCACTTGTTCTTCAGGTCGGTCATCATCGTCATTTCTTGCCCTTTCATTTCCGGTGAATCCATGCGTATGGAGGTCATTTCCACATTGCTGGCATAGTGAATGGACATGGTCTGTGGCTTTTCGGTCTTCTTATCAACAGTAGTGATATCCATCACGAAATCGCCTATGAACGTATTGGGTACAAAGGGCGAATCGTCCTTTTCGACCACTGGCATACCTCCGCCGGTATACTGTTCAATGAGCGCTTTTTCCGCGTCTGTTTGAGCGACGGCGATCGTTGAAAATAGCAGTGTGGTGATGAGGAGGGTACGCATGGTGATATTATTTAGAGGGGGAAGTTACAAAAGGTCGATTTTTCACTTTTGGGTTCTCTCATCATCATCATAGATCTCTTGCATGATCTGAGCTCCTACATGTTGCCTATAATGCGAGCTTTCGATGTAGTTGTGGATATCCTTCGTGATCGAATTGATGCCCGAGTAATCGTGGACATGTTTTGTTCCGAATGCATGTTGCAAAGCAGCAAGATCAGTTGCATCAATGGCAGCCAGGTCATAACCGGGACTGATCACGACCTCAAGCCGTGCGTTGTTCTTTTCCGTGATCCGATGAATGCTATCCAATGCGCGAACATGGTCAGCAGTGATCATCGGCGGATAGTTCTTCTGCTGTGTAGTATCACGTACGTAGAAGATCGCAGCGCGAGCGGTATAGAATGAATCCGGGTTGGAAACGATGTAACGCTCGATGCCCATGTTGCGTTCTGCAGTGATCGGGTCCATCAGGTTATTCTCGTCGATCGCAAGGACACCTTCCATGTACGGACGCACCTTGCCAAAACATGCATAGTCAATGTACTTCACAAAGAAGAGATCCGCGAACCATGCTTCCAAGAACGTCTTCTCGAACGTGAATTTACTTTCCCCTGAAACACGTGGGTCCTTGATGAACAGATGCCCTGTGCTATTTCGCATTGGAGCGAAGGTGTGCAGTGGGTCGATAATGATAAGGACATCGTTGATCGGCGCTTTAAGGCTATCAAGTAATTCCAACTTCTTTTCAATGCCCCATAAGGTTTCCTTGCTTGCGTCAAAGGCGAACGGTTTTGCAGTGTTCGGTAATTGCTTTTTCCAAGTATCCAAGCGATAGGCCATTGTTCGCGAGCTGCCGAGCAAGAACGAATTGAACTGTTCGGTGGGTGCGTTGCGTAGATAGATCTCCGTGCTCGCAAAGTCTTTGTTCAACGGCAGAAATGAATCTGCACTGATGTCTTCGTGGTGCCGCACAACACGGAACGGATCCAACACCACGTACATTCCCAATACGACGATGATCGGCGATGCGAAAAGCAAGGCCTGCATACAGAATCGGAATGTGTTGTGCTTCTTTTCCATATTCATCAGAATTGGAAATAGATGAACTGTGTATCCTCGCCAACATAAGCCAGCACTGCAGCGCACAATGTGTAATAGAATGCCCAGCGCACCGCGCGTGGAAAGCGATCGGGAATTGTTGCAATGGGGCAGTGCTCCAATCTTCCCAGCCATTCCACTCCAAAGAAAACGATCGTGATCACCGGCAGAAAAAGACCGATCTCTGCATTCACATAGTTCGTTGCCACGCTATAACTCGATGGATCGAACAATCCCAACACCAGATCACGGATGTACGTGAGTGCATGGTGCATATCCGTAGCACGGAAGAAGATCATGGACATGAACGTAATCGTGAAGGTGCTGCCCATGCCCCATACTTCACGAAGCGACGGCAACATTCTGCCTTCAGCTACTGTGCCCATATGCATCCTGTTCTTCCCGGAAAGCAGGAGTGGCAGGAAATAAAGCGCATTCAGTCCACCCCAAACGATGTAGGTCCAATATGCGCCATGCCAGAATCCGCTCACTAAAAAGATGATCATGATATTGCGGACACGCATCCAATTACCGCCACGTGAACCGCCCAAAGGGATGTACAAATAGTCGCGGAACCACGATGAAAGCGAGATGTGCCAACGACGCCAGAACTCCGCAATATCCCGCGAGAAATACGGGTAGTTGAAGTTGCGCAACAACTCGATGCCCATCAACCGCGCAGTGCCCAATGCGATATCCGAGTAGCCGGAAAAATCGCCATAGGCTTGAATGGCGAAGAGCACTGCGCCCAATAGCAGCGTAGGTCCAGAGTATGTCTCACTATTCGCAAAGATGTCATTGACGAATGGTGCCAGGTTATCCGCGATCACGATCTTCTTGAACAAACCCCAAAGCGCTTGCCTCGCTCCATCAACAGCTTGCTGACGTTTGAATGTTCGTGGCTTTTGGAGTTGGGGTAGAAGGTTCGTAGCGCGTTCGATCGGCCCAGCGACCAACAACGGAAAGAACCCAACGAAAAGCGCATAATCAACTAGGTTGTCCGTTGGTTCGATGTGGTCATTGTAGATATCGAAGACATACGAAAGCCCGTGGAACGTGTAAAATGAAATACCAACTGGAAGTATGATGCTGAGCAGCCACGGATTGCTTTCCATGCCGAATTGATGCAAGAGATCCGCGAACTCAGAAACGAAGAAGTTGTAGTACTTGAAGAAACCCAAGAGCCCTAGGTTGGTGACCACACTGATGATCAACCACAAGCGTTTGCGCTGTTTCGTACTGCTTTTACGGATCAACAGTCCGCTGGAAAAATCCAGCAGCGTACTGAACATCAACAGGAACAGAAAACGCCAGTCCCAGCAGGAATAGAAGAAGTAGCTCGCCACCAAAAGCATGGCGTTCTGCAACCGCAAATTACCCTTGGTAACGAACCAATACAGCAGGAAGACCACAGGGTAGAAGAACCAGAATTCGATCGCGGAAAAGAGCATGGTCCTAGGCGATCAATTCAGATAAGGTCCGATCAATTCCGACAACCGTTGGTATCCCTTGGCATTGAGGTGTATCCCATCATAAACGAGATCGATCGGCATAACCCCATCCTGTGCAAAGTGGCTGTATAGGTCAATGAAATCTACTTTTTGTGCAAGGCAGATCGCTGATATGCGTTTGTTGCTTTCGATGACCGCATCCTTGAGATAAGGATCTACCACGGGTAATAGCGAGAGCACATGGATCGGTACTTCTGGATAGTGGTCGTGCAAAGCACCCAATAGTTTTTCCATTCGAGAAGCCACTTCCTCAGCTGTACCGCCTTGGAAAAGGTCGTTGATCCCGGCCAGCACAAATAGCTGTTTCGGTGTATTACCAAGATCTGTCTTGGCCAATTGCTGAACTTGTGCAATGGTGTGTCCACTGATCCCGTAATTCAGGATCTCATGCTCAGGGAACATTGCATTCAATGGGAACAATTCGATATGACTATCGCCCATGAATACGGAAGTGTTCGGTGCAATGCGCATGCTAGCGTTCAATTCAACACGGGTGCTACCACGTTCGGTAAAGGGTGTTGGTCGTGTAGCACGACGTTTCAATTCTCGTTCGGCCATCCAGACATTGATACCAACGCTTATGCACAAGAATGCGAGCAAGAGCCGGAACGTGTTTCGTGATGGAACTTTCCATTCGGACATTGGCCGGAAAGGTAGGGGGGAATGACCAGATCACTCTTATTGATCAATGGTCAAAAGTGCATTCACAGCTACTGACTACAATTCTATGGAAGTGATGCAGCAACCGTAGCGGTAGGCGTAGTACCACCAATGGTTTGCAAGATACGGTCACGATCGTTGTTAGTTCCTGTGTAGCGCACAACGCCGTCCATATTCACATCCTCCGGCCAATAGCCTGTTACGGAATTGGTGGGTATCACGCCACCGATACGCTGAAGGATTGGGTCACGGTCGTTATCAGTTCCGGTGTATGCCACAGTACCGTCGAAGTTGACATCGCCGGCGGCAATGGTCATTGTACCATTATTATTTACACGGGCATCGTTATCATAGACCTGTGTGCTGGGGAGAGTGAGGTCAACAAATGCTAGAACTCCACCGAACGCGACCGCACTGGATGGTGAGGACATCACTGGCAGGTGGTTCCTTGACCTTATTGCTACGCAATAGTTGCCTGCCGACAGCCCAGGGAATCCTGGGTAACTCAGACCGTCGAGGTCAACGATGTATCCGTTGGGCAACAACAGCGCGGCTCGCGAAGCGACAACGGTGCCGGGTGAAGCTGCGGACCGCATTTCCAGGATCAACCAATCCACAATAGCGGTGGATCCGGTACTGGCGAGCAGGCTGGCAGGAATGGTCGCACCTGGTGTGAATGTCGGTTGCGTATAGCCCATCGCGGTAAAGGGTTCTGTAATGGGGAAGGACGGCATCGTACGGAGGGCATCGTTCATGGTGGACCCGTTGTATGGACCATCCAGCAACAAACGTACTGCGATGCGAGGCGCATCCTTGATTCGGGCAATGCGGTTGCGACCAATGCCGTTGACCGTCCTGAAACCACCTACTATCACCATTTCCTCTACCGAGGGGAAGACCATTCCGATCACTTCGGATTGCGGTCCAGTTCCGAGGTCGAAGGATGCGTCGTGGGAACCATTCGGGAGTAGTCGGGCAAGTGCGGGCCGGGAGCTGCCATCCACATTCTGGAAAGCGCCACTAACGTAGACCTTACCGTTCCACGCTACTTTTACTAGTGAGGCGGCACCATTGAAACCGGTACCGATGTTGAAAGAGAGATCCACTGACCCGTTAGGATCTAGGCGCACAAGGCGTGATCTGGGTTGGCCGTTGAAGGTGGTGAATGCTGATCCGACCGCTAGGATATTTCCATTAGGCTGGCGTTCGAGATCCTGGACCGCGCTGTTGTTATTGGGCCCTGTGCCGATGTTGAAAATTGGATCAAGACTGCCGTCGTTGTTGAGCCTGAAGATGGCTCCCACGCTTTCCCCGTTATACAGGGTGGTTCCGCCGGCTACTAGGATCTTGCCGTCGGGGAGATATAGCATGTCATACAATGCACCATTCGAAATGCCTTGGGTGAATGTCGGGTCAAGACTGCCATTAGGAAGCAGGCGGTGTAAGCTTTGGCCCGATAAGGTCAGCACCTTGCCGTCGGATTGGAGAGCAAGACGTCTGGATGAAGTGATCTGGTTAAAGTCCGTCAGGAAGGTATTGTCGGGGCTACCATCGCTATTCAAGCGCATCACGCGACTGCTGTACGTGGCATCGAAAGCATCAACGAAGTGTCCACCGATCACCAGTTTGCCATCCGGCTGCAGCACCACGTCGGTAACCAGCGAATTGATGCCCCACCATGCATTGAAGGTGGTGTCCATCTCGCCGTTCGGGTGCAGGCGCGCAACCCGGTTCGCTGTTCTGCTGAAGTAGGACAGGAAACCACCGACCACTACAAGCTTGCCATCAGGCTGAAGCACTACGTTATAGGCGGCGAGATCGAAAGCGTTCGCCTGCGCCCAAGTGGGATCTACACTCCCATCAGGCATCAGCCGCGTGAAGTGGCACTCACCGCGTGAGCCATATGCTTCGAAAGGACCGAGCACTACTATTCGCTGGTCAGGTAGGACCATCACTTGTTGCACTACGGAACTGAAGTCCACACCGGCGAACACCGGGTCGATCGAACCGTCGGCATTGAAGCGGGTGAGGTAGTCGAGTGCAGCGCCGTTCGAGCCGTTGAAACTCTTCCCAACGATCAGCTTACCGTCCGCTTGTGCGGCGATGGTGTTCACGCCGTTAAAGGTGATCGTGGCCGGAACGAAACCGGGATCTGTGGCACCGGAGGCCGAGAGCAACACGAATTTCTGGCGAGGCTGGCCATTGACGGAGGTGAAACTGCCGCTGAGCCACACTTTGCCATCAGCACGGAGAGCGAGGGCATAGCCAGCGTTGCCTCCTGCTAGCGTGGGCGAGAAGCTACCGTCCAGTGTCCCTGTTGTCTGCAAGCGCGCGATACAGGGCCGTGAGGTACCGTTATATGTCAGGAAGCTTCCCACCACCAGGATCTTCCCATCCGGCTGGAGCACAAGCCCCTTAATTGCGTTGTTGAATCCAGTTCCGGTGTTCAGCGTGGCATCAAGCGTACCATCGGTGTTCAATCGTACGAGGTTGGTGACGCTCGCTCCATTGAAGCTGAGCCAGCTGCCAGCCACGATCAACCGGCCATCCGGTTGCAGTACCATATGATCTACCGTACCAGCAGAGGTGCCTGTTTGAAATCCAGACCCTGGGTTGAAACTTGTATCCAGCGTGCCGTTCACATTAAGGCGAGCGATGCCACGTCGCGATACGCCGCCAACTGTAGAGATATTTCCGCCAATGATCACCTTGCCATCATCCTGCACCAGCACTGAATTGATCACTCCGGTAGAAGCCGGTACGAAGGTGGTGTCGATGGTGCCGTCCGGCAGTAAACGGGTCACATGCAACCGGGTACGTGTATCATGTAAATTGAAGTTCCCTACGACCACCATACGACCGTCCGGCATCAAAGCCGCATGGTTCGCTCTGGCCGGATTCACGGCATTGGCGATCCGCAAGCCGTCGTGCAGACCGAAACCGGCATCGCCGGGGTTAAAATTCAGGTCCACGCTGACCTGTTGTGCAAATAGTCCGCTCTTGAACATAGTAAGGGTCAGAATGAGGAGCGTTCTCCCGAGGTTATTTACTATGTACATGATCCGGTGGTTAATGCGTAATGGACGAACACGTTCAGCATTGGTTGCCTGAACTGAGACGTTTTCAACCTGCACTCCGATCTACAACGGGCTTAAAGCAATACACTAGGCCACTCAGCGCTAGGCAAACAGCGATTCACACTGATCGGTACGATTTTGCATCGGTATTTTCACAGGTTGCCAAGATCCGAACGCTTCTGTCGTTGATGTACTTTACATCACCCCATCCTTCATCACCAACCGACGATCAGTCATACCCGCCAGTTCCTCGTTATGTGTAACGATCACGAAAGTCTGCCCGAGTTCGGTGCGCAGATCGAAGAACAATTGGTGAAGTTCCTTGGCGTGAGCGGAGTCCAGGTTTCCTGATGGTTCATCCGCCAAAACCACGCTCGGTGAGTTGAACAATGCACGAGCTACTGCTACGCGTTGCTGTTCGCCGCCGCTCAACTGGCCGGGCTTGTGTTGGGATCGTTGGATGACGTTGAGGCGTTCCAACAACTGCTTGGCGCGGGGCTCGCACTCGTTCATGCTCTTGCCAGCGATCAGGCCAGGCATCATTACATTCTCCATGGCGGTGAACTCCGGCAACAAATGATGGAATTGAAATACGAATCCTATGTGCTTGTTTCGGAAGGCACTCAGCGCCTTTGTATCCAGCTTGGTGACATCCTCGCCGTTGATCAATAACACGCCGCTATCCGCACGCTCCAGCGTACCAAGGATCTGCAACAGCGTGGTCTTGCCGGCACCGCTGGCACCAACTATGCTCACCACTTCGCCTTTAGCCACGTGCAGGTCAACACCCTTGAGTACTTCAAGGTCACCGTATTTCTTGCGGATGGATGTGGCACGGATCATGGCTGCAAAGGAAAGGGGAATGCCGATCAGATGATCAGAAAATCAGATGATCAGAAAATTGAGTGACTGGTTGGTCGAAGGATGGAACGCAGATAACGCAGAAAAACATGATAGGCGCTGATATGTTAGTAATGCAGTTACTGCGCTTGGCTGTCCTTATTATTCAGGATCCGGAAGCAATAGGAGCATCAGCACTACATGGCCCGGCTATATGAGATCAGCTGATCGCCGGGTCCAACTATCAAAATCAAGCTGTATCATATAAGATCAGCGTCATCGGTTCTTTTTATTAGACCGCTAAGGCGCTACATCAGCTAATTAGCAGATCGATCACATCAGCTAATTAACCCTGCGGTTTCCCCATATTCCGCATATCATCTGCAGCTGGCCGCTCGAATACGACCACTTGAAAGTACTTGGTGCTTGCCAACAAATGATCGAAAATATCGGCCATGATGATCTCATATTCCTCCCATTTCGTTGTTTTGGTGAAGCAATAGAGCTCTATCGGTAACCCATGTTCATTAGGCGGTTGCTGCCGCACCATGCGCGTCATATTGGAATGTATCTGGTCGTGATCGGCTAAGTAGAGGTCCACGTATTTCCGGAACAGACCTACGTTCGTAAGGTTGCGACCGTTGACCATCATGCTGTTGTCCACATGATGCGCTGCGTTAAATGTCTTCAGCTCTTCGCGCATTTCTTCGATGTACGGTCTGAGCAACTGTATGCGCTCCAGGTCCTTTATCTCGTCTTCATTCAAATACCGGATGCTGTTGATCTTGATCAAAATGCTCCGCTTGATCCTTCGCCCACCACTCTCCTGCATGCCACGCCAGTTCTGGAAACTATCAGCGATCAATGCGTACGTAGGTATCGTGGTGATGGTCATGTCCCAGTTCGCCACTTTCACCGTGGTAAGGTTGATCTCGATCACATCACCATCTGCTCCGAATTTTGGCATCGTTATCCAATCGCCAACACGCACCATATCATTGGTGCTGATCTGTATGCTTGCCACGAACCCAAGGATCGTGTCCTTGAAGATCAATAACAATACCGCAGAAGCGGCACCCATGGCGGTCAAAAAGGTCAACACGGATCGGCCCGTCAGCTGTGAGAAGATCAGTATCCCCGCAATGAAAAACAATACCAACGTTGCGACCTGCACATAGCTGTCCAATGGTTTGTCACGGTAGTTCGGACTTTCGATCAACGTGTCGCGGCCGGCACGAAGAATGGCTCTGGTAATACGAACAAAGAGGATGATGAACGATATTGTGAAAATCCGCTCAACTATCGGTATCATTTGAGGAAGATCCCTGAAGATCACAGGTATCAAGTAATAGCTCAGCATCAATGGGATCACCCTGGCCACATAGCGCGGAACGCGGTTATCCACTACGCGATCATCGAAATGGGTGTGTGTCTTTTTGCTGAAACGCTGTAACGAGGTCGTGAGGATCCAGTTGAGCAGCTTCGATAGCAAAGCCATTACAACGAATACGAGCATGGAACCGAGCAGGGGAACGATCCAGATGGTATTTTCCGGCGAAACGCCGGTACTGATCAACCAAGTGTCCAGATCTCCGAACACATATCCATAACCGAGGGCATTTTCATTCATATCAGGCCGCAAAGCTAACAGCTTCAGAAGGCGTGCTCGGTTCTACGTCCGGAAGAATACGGCTTGGGATGTTCCGCAAGGTGTTTTGCCTTTGTTCCGTCATCGTTCGCATGTTGAAAAGCTATCCACCCCAAAAAAATGTGAGGCTGTACATTCGCACCGCCTCCAAAGCTGGGAAGCCATAATTTTAATAACAAAGCATAAACCGCATGAACCTCCACGAGTATCAAGGCAAACAGATCCTTTCACAATATGGCGTTCGCGTGCAACGCGGTCTGGTGGCCTACAATGCCGATGAAGCCGTTGACCAGGCCAAACGACTAAGCCAAGAAACCGGTACGAAATGGTGGGTGGTCAAGGCGCAGATCCACGCAGGCGGTCGTGGAAAAGGCGGTGGGGTGAAACTTGCAAAAAGTATTGATGAGGTGCGCGAGAAGGCGAATGACATCATCGGCATGATGTTGAAAACGCCACAAACGCCGCCGCAAGGAAAAAAAGTGAACAAGGTCTTGATCACGGAGGATATGTATTATCCCGGTGCAAGCGAGACCAAGGAGTTCTACATGAGCGTGCTTCTGGATCGCAGCAGTGCACGTAACGTGATCGTGTACAGTACGGAAGGTGGTATGGACATCGAGGAAGTTGCAGAACATCATCCGGACAAGATCAAAAAGGAATTCATCGATCCACGTGTTGGCCTACGACCTTTCCAATGTGGAAAGATCGCGACAGATCTTGGTTTGTCGGGAACAGCTAAAAAAGAGATGATGAAGTTCGTTGCGGCCCTGTATAATGCTTACGAGGGTAGCGATGCGGCCATGTTCGAGATCAACCCGGTTCTGAAGACCAGCGATGATAAGATCGCGGCAGTTGATGCCAAAGTGCGCTTGGATGGCAATGCGCTGTACCGCCATCCTGATTACGTCGAAATGCGCGATAAGACCGAAGAAGATCCTATTGAGGTAGAAGCTGGTGAAGCAGGATTGAACTATGTGAAGCTCGATGGTAACGTAGGGTGCATGGTGAACGGTGCAGGATTGGCCATGGCAACCATGGACATCATTAAGTTAAGCGGCGGTGAACCGGCCAATTTCCTTGATGTGGGCGGAACAGCCGATGCGGCACGTGTCGAAAAAGCATTCCGGATCATTCTGAAAGACCCAACCGTAAAGGCAATTCTAGTGAATATCTTCGGTGGCATCGTTCGCTGCGATCGGGTTGCACAAGGGGTTGTGGACGCATACAAGAACATCGGCGACATCAACGTGCCGATCATTGTACGCTTGCAGGGTACCAATGCTGTAGAAGCAAAAGAATTGATCGACAAAAGCGGCCTGAAAGTGCTAAGTGCGGTTGCCTTGCAAGAGGCAGCCGATCGAGTGAAGGAGGTGCTTGCTTGATAAGGTGATCGGGAGATCAGCCCAGCAACACATACCTAGATACTTTTTTCAGAAGAGCACTCTGCCGGACGGATCACCCGACCAGCCGGCCAATGATCGCCTTCACCGGTTCCACGGCCTTGGTGTGCCCAATACTCGGACCAGCGACCCATACCGTCTTGTAGGTGGCCTGTTGAGCCGCTTTCTCCGTGGCCTTCATACCGATGTAGAAGCGTACCATCTTCACCCACTTCTTCAGGCTGCGGTTCTTGTTCAACATGCGCTCTAACCATGGCGAACGGGTGCCGATCTCTTGCACGTATGGCGTGTAGATCACCGTACACGGCGTGCCGCTGATGCGTTCGGTAAGTACGATGTCCTTCGCACCATAGTCCACGCAAGCCTGCTTGTATGCTTCGGTGATCGGCGCTTCCACTGCGGCAATGAACGGACTGCCCACCGAAACGCCTTCAGCGCCGTAGGCTAGCATTTGTTCCAGTTCCGCTTTCGTGCCAACGCCACCCGCAGAGATCACGGGGATGCTGCAATGCTGCTTCAGCAAGGCGATCAGGTCCTTTGGCGAGAGTTCCCCACGGTGACCGCCAGCTTCGTTGTTCACTGCGATCACAGCATCAGCGCCCAAGGCCTCCACTTTTTGCGCAAAACGCAGGTTCGTCACATCGCAGAATACCTTGAGGCCCACGGCGTGTGCCTGTCGTATGGTCTCTTGCGGACTGCCCAACGATGTGATGATGAAGTCGCAACCCTCTTCGCAGATCACACCCAACTGGTCCATGGCTTTGGGGTTGCTCTTGTTCACGATCAGGTTGAACCCGAAGGCACCCTTTCCGCACTCTGTTTTCGCGGCTTTCAATTCACGAATGGCCGTCCTCAACTCATCCAGCGTGCGGTAGTTCAATGCCGGTATGCAACCCGCCACGCCACAGCGCATACCTTCTATTGTCATGGCAACGTTGCTCACTAGGAACATCGGAGCCATGATCAGTGGGTGTTCCAACTGGAGCATATCGGTAAGGCGGGTGCGCATGGCGCAAAGATGTCAGAAGAACCCATGTACACTGTGGAATATTCTTCGAACTGGTGATATTGGTAAAGGAGGATCTAGGTCGCGGCAACGATGGCGCGTGCACGCTAAATGCGGTTGTAATTGGTGTTCTACGTTTTTCTCAGCCGCTGTTATAAGCTGCTATTTTTCTACCCAAAAGTTCATGATGAAGAGATGCCTGATTGTTTTCTTCAATTATCTGCAAACCTTTTTTTAAAGTTTCAAAGTCTTTCCTACTGTATGGATTTTTTCTTTGATACTGCGTCTGTTCATCATTGAATACAGATATATAAATTATTCCCCCTTCATTAAGCATTGAGATACACAAGCTTACCAGTTCATCAGCAATTTGTCGATCAAGGAAATGAAGCAAATTTGAAATAACTATAATATCATTTTTTTCTTTAGACACATTTTCTCTGCAGTATTCAAAAGCATCTTTACCGAATTCTAAACGAAACATTTCGTTAAATTCCGTTTCATTTATCTCTTCATATTGATTTTCTTCATTATAGCTAAGAGAATGATTTATTTTCTGTACCCAATCAGCAATAGTAACTTCTTGAAAGCTTTGAATATCGTCATTCGGCTCACGAGAAAAAATCGAATAAGGTGTATTAATGTCCACTGCCGTATAGTTGAAAACATTCCTATACTTCAATAAAAGAAGTTCAATCTTCGAATTGATCCAGCCGCTTCCAAGATCTAGAATTTTTATTCTATTTGAAGGTACTTCGGATATTACGTGACCAATAAGATTTGTTAGATCTGTCATATTAAATCGGAAAATGGATTTTGATTAACGAGATGTTTTTAAAATAATAGTTGCTTAAAACTAATCGGTTGAAGTAACAGGTGTTGATACTTCGCAAATCTAAGGTGTGTATATCATGCCATAAGGGCACGTAAAGCCCACATCTTTCTTTATGGCCGAGGTCATCCAAAGGACTTCGGGTCTTGCCATGGTCTTCTTGGAATTTGCCGCACCAATGTAAAGAATTCCAAGCCTTTGCATTGCCCATCAAAACCCGAACCTCATTGCCAAGTGCCGCATTTGGCGATCGTGTTCTGTCTGGCGTTTGTGTGTTCGCCGCAGAATAACTACCCAGTGCTGCCTGTTCATGCAGACAATGGAATGCGGCAGTATGAACCGAATGATCAACATGCGACAAAAATCATTCCTATGTTCGCATCTTCGCGCTCCCGATCCTGCTGAACATGGCCAAGAAGCATTCCATCAAGAAACTCCTCATCGCCAACCGAGGCGAGATCGCCCTCCGCGTTATGCGAAGCGCTCGCGAAATGGGCATCAGCACCGTTGCTGTCTATTCCGAGGCCGATCGCAATGCACCCTTTGTTCGCTTCGCGGATGAAGCGGTATGTATTGGTCCGGCCCCAAGTAAAGAGAGCTACTTGGTTTTCGAGAAGATCATCAAAGTGTGCAAGGACCTGAAGGTCGATGCCGTACATCCCGGATACGGTTTCCTCAGCGAGAACGGTGCATTCGCAACAGCGTTGGAAAAAGCCGGGGTGATCTTCGTTGGGCCATCGCCACACGCCATGAAGGTGATGGGCGATAAGCTCGCCGCCAAAGAAGCGGTGAAAGGACATGGCGTGCCACTTGTGCCGGGAACCGAAGGTGCAGTAGGAAGTTTGGAGGAGGCCATGAAGGTGGCGAGAACGATCACGTTCCCGATCTTGATCAAAGCTGCAGCCGGTGGTGGTGGAAAAGGCATGCGGATCGTGGAAAAGGAGAGTGAATTGAAGGAAGGTCTTGAACGAGCAATAAGCGAAGCAGTGAACGCTTTTGGCGACGGTAGTGTCTTCATTGAGAAGTATGTCGCTGGACCACGCCATATCGAAGTGCAGATCCTTGCTGATCAACATGGCAATACGGTCTACGTATTCGAACGTGAATGCAGCATTCAACGAAGGCACCAGAAAGTGATCGAAGAGGCACCAAGCGCAGTACTTACTCCGGCATTGCGTAAGAAAATGGGTGTGGCCGCAGTGAACGTTGCCAAAAGCGTCGATTACGTTGGAGCAGGCACTGTGGAGTTCCTGTTGGATGAAAGCATGGAGTTCTACTTCATGGAAATGAATACGCGCTTGCAAGTAGAGCATCCGGTAACGGAGATGATCAGCGGTCTGGACCTGGTAAAAGAGCAGATCAAAGTGGCGCAGGGAGAAAAGCTTTCCTTCGAACAAGATGATCTAAAGATCCAAGGGCATGCTATTGAAGTGCGCGTTTATGCCGAGGACCCTACAAATAACTTTTTACCTGATATCGGTAGATTGAATACCTATCGTCCACCGCAAGGGTTAGGTGTGCGTGTGGATGATGGCTTTGAAGAGGGAATGGAGATCCCGATCCATTACGACCCGATGATCGCGAAGTTGATCACCCACGGAGCAACACGTGAGGAAGCTATCCAGCGCATGGAACGTGCGATCGATGATTATGCCATTTCAGGGATCGAGACCACATTACCGTTCTGTCGCTATGTCATGGGGCACGATGCCTTCCGCAGCGGCAGCTACGATACCCATTTTGTGCGTGATCATTTCAAACCTACGGACCTAGAGGGTAAGGATCCAGGAGAACAGGCAGCGGCTGCCTTGGTAGCGGCGTCCATCTATCAGGAACGTACACAAAGGCCTTCGCCAATTGGCCAGCACTCCCACGGCCAGAACGCTTGGAAACTTAAGCGACGCTAGTTGCGTACAATTGGAATAATGGTCCGGAAGTTGCGTTTACCTTCATACTTCGGATCTGATACGATGTACCCAATTCGTTCATTATTGATGCTATCGACCGTGCTGGTTTGTCTATTCGGCAAGGCACAGGAGCTTGATGGTGTTGTGTACCGCGGCGTTATCGAGAATGGTGACACCATGATGCAGGCCATCTTGCCCCCGGTTCGGGTTGATGATGTGTGGATACCGAAGAATAGGCGTGAGGAGGTGAAGTACGATAAGCTCATGCGGAACGTCCTCAAGGTCTATCCGTATGCTGAGGTTACAGGCAAGTTGATGAATGAATATGCGTTTGATATGGCGCAGATCTCCTCGGAAGGAGATCAGAAACTCTACATCAAATTGGCGGAGATCGAATTGCGTGCGGAATTCGAAGAGGAACTGAAGGATCTGACCATGTCACAAGGGCGTGTATTGCTGAAGTTGATCGATCGTGAAACCGGCGAAACGTCCTATGATCTAGTGAAAGAGCTACGTGGTGACATCCATGCATTCATATGGCAAGGATTAGCGAAACTTTTCGGCCAGGATCTGAAGAGCACCTATGATATGGAAGGCGAGGATCGGTTCATTGAACACATTGTTCAGCGTATCGAACGAGGTGAATTGGCTGTAACGGAACGTGGACCGCGGACTGCAAAAGCACAGGCACGGTTGGTCCGACGCAAAGCACGGCTTTATCGAAAGCACGAGTTACACCCGGAAGACTCTTCGATGAACTAGGTTTTCCGAGCGTGCTGCCGTTCGTACAGTACATCGTAGCATTTTCCTCCTTCAGGACGTTCTGCAAAACAATTACGCGCTACTTCATTAAAGCCATGGTGACCTAAGAATTCGCCTAGATCATTCAACGTGCAACAACCTGCGTAGACCTCAAAATCCGCCACTTCGGTCTTAATATACCGGAACTGTTCCAGAACGGATACAGCACCCTTCAGTACGAGCAACTCGCTGCCTTGTGTATCCATTACCAACGTCTGGTACTGTGCAAGATCAATTGCATGCTCGGCCACAACGCTGGCAAGCGTGCGGCTCTGAAGTTCAATGGTGCGTTCCATCTTTACATCAGGCCATATATCCCCGTGTTCCTTGAAGTCGAAGATGGATGAAGATGCACCGCCATTGTTAGCGATATGGAACGTATAGTTCTTGTCATCCACATCGGTGAACAGGTATTTGAGTCCGGTCTGGTCGGGGTAGTGCTTGAGGTTGTGAAGTAATTTCTCAAAGACGTCCGGTAACGCTTCGATCCACAGGACCTTCAAGCCTTGTTCGTGATAGATCTGTCGTTCTTGCCCCTCATTGGCTCCAACGTGCAACACACCATCGGTATGGCGCATGAATACATCCAACCCGACAAGCTCATTCGAGTGCTGCGCTTTCTTCCGTTTCATATTCCGCTTGAAACGGCGAATGGGAATAGCGAGGTAGTCCTTAATATTCATGGGTTCCGGCTATCGACGTATTGCCCTTCGAGCTTTGGATAGTATGCGAACGGTAAGATAGATCAAACCGAGTACGACCACGATCGCAAATACCGGTAAGAACCAAGCCACTGAACTGAGGATCAATGCACCGACGGTCTCTGCCGTGCTGACCACATGATTTCCCAGACCTGCAGTGGTCGTCGTACTGGCTACCCGTGTGGCTACAGTGCCGGTACTTATCAATCCAGCAAGCCCACCGCCTGCGATGAGTGCTAAGCCCCAGGAAAAAAGCGATGGCATATCCGTGAAGGCGCTCATGGCTACAAGTGTTCCTGCTACACTGCTCATGGGAACGGCGATCACATCCAGCGCATGATCAACAAAGGGAATGTAGTAGGAGAGAAGCTCAACGCAGGTTGCAATGCCGAATGCGATCATCGCTGGCCAACTTCCCATCCATTCGAAACTTTCATTCAGTCCAATTCCTGCAATGTTGAAATGTGAGAATAAACTCGCCACGAACAACGGTAGGAAAACGCGCAATCCACATGCTGCGGCCAAACCAATGCCGAGCATGATCGAGAGCACTTCCGTTCCAATTGGATCCATTGATCGATCGTTATGCTTTTTTCAATCGGAGTTCCATAACGTGATCATCCATCACATAGCCTTCTCCGATATCCAATACCTCGTCACGCACTACGGTGAAGCCTGAGCGAAGATAAAAGTCCTTTGTGGGATTGAATTTGTTCACGTTCAATTCAATTCGTTCATCACCTGCAATTTCGGCTGATCGGATCACCGCATCCAATAGCTGCCTTCCTGCACCGGTTCCTTGGGCCTCGGGAAGCACGTATAGTTTATGCAACCTGGTTTTTCTTGTCCCTTTGTAGTTATGCTCACTACTCGCGAACCCTAAGGAATGCTCACCTTTCTCGAAAAGGAAGAACTTTTGACCTTGCTCGAATTGAAGTTGCAGCGCGCGCTCACTGTACATGAGGTCCAACATGTAGTCCAATTGACCTTGGGAAAGGATCTTCGCATATGCAATTGGCCATGTGATCAACGCAATTTGGCGAATGGCGATGATATCACGTTGCATGCATAGGCGGATACGTCGTTCCAGGTTTTCGACGGGCATGCCTTGCAACGATCAACTGAATGCAGGAGCAACTACGCTTTCCTTACTGCCTGGGGTGTATGCGTAAAATCCTTCGCCGCTTTTAACGCCGAGCTTTCCGGCGGTTACCATTTGAACAAGCAACGGACACGGTGCATACTTCGGGTTTCCGAATCCATCGTGCAATACGCGTAAGATGGCCAAGCACGTATCAAGACCAATGAAGTCAGCGAGTTGCAATGGTCCCATGGGGTGGGCCATACCCAATTTCATGACGGTATCGATCTCTTCAACGCCGCCAATACCTTGGAAAAGCGTTTCGATCGCTTCGTTGATCATTGGCATCAGGATGCGATTTGCAACGAAACCGGGTTGGTCATTCACGGCAACCGGAACTTTGCCGATCGCTTTGCTCAGCTCCAGGACCGTGTTGGTCACAGCGGCTGTGGTATCGTAACCTTTTATCACCTCGACCAACTTCATTACCGGCACCGGATTCATAAAGTGCATGCCGATCACATCTTGTGGCCTTTTGGTTACCGCAGCTATGCGCGTTATGCTGATGGAGCTGGTATTGGTGGCGAGGATGCAGCCTTTTGGAGCATGCGCGTCCATGTCCTTGAAGATCTTTAGTTTCAGATCCACATTCTCAGTTGCGGCTTCGACCACAAGTTCCGCTTTCGATACGCCTTTAGCAAGGTCAGTGGAGGTGGTGATGTTCTTCAGGGTGGCGATCTTCGCGTTCTCTGTTAACGTGCCTTTGGCGACTTGGCGATCCAGATTCTTGCCTACAGTGGCCAAGGCTTTGTCCAATGCCGCTTGCGCAACATCAATTAGTACTACTGAATGGTCGTTTTGTGCGAATACATGGGCTATGCCATTGCCCATTTGGCCGGCACCGATAACTGAGATGTTCATGGATGGAAGTTGGTTGTGCCGCTAAAGTAGGGATCGCTGGGTCAGCCGATCAATGTGCACCTACTTCCCGTCGCCTTTCAATACAATGAGTACCGTATAGGCAATGATCTTAAGATCAACCGCTAAGCTCATGTTCTCGATATACAGAATGTCGTATTTCAAGCGGCGTACCATTTGGTCCACATTCTCAGCGTAGCCGAACTTGACCTGTCCCCAGCTGGTTATTCCTGGTCGCACTTTGTGCAGGTGCTTATAATGCGGCGCTTGTTCCGTGATCGCGTCAATGAAATGCTGTCGCTCAGGGCGCGGTCCTACAAGACTCATATCACCTTTCAGAACGTTCCAGAATTGTGGCAGTTCATCCATGCGGGTCTTGCGCATCCACCGGCCGAAGGGAGTAATGCGCGGATCAGTGACACTGCTGAGCTGCGGACCGTTCTCTTCGGCATTGCTGATCATGCTCCTGAACTTGATGATCTTGAAGGGACGACCATATTTTCCGATGCGCTCTTGACGGAAGAACATAGGACCACGTGAGGTGCTCCATACAGCAATGCCAATGATCAGATAGACCGGTGATAGAACTACCATTGCAATTGCACTTGCGGCTATGTCTATCCCCCGTTTCAGCGAGAATTGCCAGGCGGGCATGATCTCCGGATTCACCTCGATGAGCGGTGCGCCAAAAATGCTCGTCATTTTGACCGACCCTGAGAGAATGTCGTACATGTCCGGAATGACCTTGATCCGCACATGTGTCCCATCCAACTCGTTCATGATCTTGCTGATATGCGCATGTTCACCGCTGTCAACGGCAATAATGGCCTCCTCGACTGCATGTTGATCGATCACGGTGCGCAACTCGTTCCACTTACCCAAGCGCGGCAAGCCTACATCAGCTAATAATTGGTCTCCTCCGTTAACGTTCACGAACCCAACGAATTTGTTGCCCGGCGACTTCGGAAGCCCCTCGATCTCTTCATAGATCGCCATGGCCCTTTCATTGCCACCGATCAGGATGGTATTGAAGGCGATCTCCCTTCGATGTACTTTACTAACAGTTGAACTGGTGAGTAGAAATCGAGGAACGAAGGTCAACGTGAAATGGAGCAGGAATAACGCAAGGAAGGATCTGTAATAGAGTTTGTACCCGGCAACATCATCATCCAACAACAGAACGAAGAAGATCACCGTAACGCCGATGAAACTGATCAATAGGGTCTGGCCGAGTTCTTTGGTCCTGAATCGGCGAAATATCTCTCGATACCCTCCAACGACCGTGTATAGACCGAACCAGAACAACGGTATCAGCACCAGTCCCTTGAAATAGTTCTCATCGAAGTCGATATCCGCAAACGCGACCTGAACAGGCTCCAGGTACATCTTGCGGTACACGAAGAAGAGCGTCCACGCCAAGCCCGAACCGAGGAGGTCGGTCAATACGTACTTCGCAACTTGGAGCCTTCTGTTCATGACCCTTTTCTAGCGCACCAATTTGATGTTATCCAAATACACCGTGCCGGACGTTTGGTCCGAAGGAATTGTTGCCTTGATATATATATCGCGCTGCGAAATTGATGCATTGAAGGCTGCTGAGAGGTCGATGTAGATCTTTTTCCAGATCATTCCGTTTCCTTCTCTATCCGAACGGGTGACACCAAGGATAAAGCTGGATTGTGCCGTTCCGTCCAGTACATAGAACATCCCCACCTCAAGGTCTACATTGCTCCGATAGTTCAATTCAAGGAATGTCGCACCACCGGAAGCGGCGAAATCCTGATCCGTGTACAGCGTGATCGTCGGGTTCGATTGATCTAGTTCAAAACCACCGAATGCAGTACCATCCACAGTGAGATCAGGATGCTCCGAAGCTGAATAACGCACCAATTGATCCAGACTATCAGCTACAAGGAATGAGAACCCGGCATCCTCGAACCCTTCTATCCAGAACGTGGCTTGCTCCGTGTAATTCACGACAGGTTCGATCGTTGCCGAATTCGTTTTGATAAGTTCTGCGGTGCCGGTCCAAGGTGTGTAGAACGGATAACGTATCCGGTCGTCATAGAATCCATTGCGCTTCACCCCGGCATCAACGCGGATGTTAACGCTTCCTTCTTTCAGGAGTGGGATCCGTGCTGGCAATTCCCAGGAACCCATGAATTCATCATTTACATAGACCCAACAATCCGTGATATTCTTGGTATTACTGCCCTGTAACCCAGAGGTGGTCAGGTCCACGCTGGGAACGATCAAATAGCTGGGCACCTTGTCGCCCTTGGTACAAGCACCAAGAAAGAAAACGGCAATGAGGAGAGTGCCTGAAGTTCGGATCATGCGCGGGCGTGGTAGTAACGGTTGATCAGTGTGGATCAGTATGTGGGTTCAAGCTTTTTGCACGGTCATACCTTCCAATACCCGGTGAGCGATCTCCAATGCAGCGGCACCGTCAGCAGCTGGAACAAGGGGAGTGGTGTTGGTTGCGATGCTTTGAGCGAACGATCTCAGCTCCTCCCGGATCGCATTGGTTACGGGTATCTCCGGTTTTTCGAAACTGATCTCACGGACACCTTTTCCTTCGCCCAGCGCTACAGTGATCGCAAAGGGATCCGGCTCACCTTCTACTGCATTCATGCGTACGATCTCAGTTTCTTTGGTGAGCATATCCACGCTGATGTATGCGTCCCGTTGGAAAAAACGGCTTTTTCGCATGTTCTTCATGCTGATGCGGCTGGCTGTTAGGTTGGCAACACAGCCGTTCTTGAACTCGATCCGTGCATTTGCGATATCAGGAGTATCACTTACCACAGCTACGCCACTGGCATGTACCTGCTCGACATCACTTTTTACTACGTGCAGTATGATATCGATATCATGGATCATCAGGTCCAATACCACGCTTACATCCGTTCCTCGTGGATTGAACTGTGCTAACCGATGGGTTTCGATGAACATTGGGCTGGAAAAGAAGGGTAGGGCTGCCAGAAAGGCTGGATTGAAACGCTCCACGTGACCAACTTGAACATGAAGCCCAGTTTTCAGTGATCGCTCTACAATTGAACGTGCTTCATCGAGCGAATTGGCCACGGGTTTTTCGATGAACACATGCTTTCCTTTTGCCATTGCTCCCATCGCGAGGTCAAAATGGGAAAGAGTGGGAGTAACCACGTCGACCACATCAACTGCATCATATAGCTCGTTGATCGAATTGTAGATCGGTACCCCGAATTCTTCATGGACAGCTGCACATTTCTCAGGATGTGGGTCATGGAACCCGATCAGGTCCCATTCAGGGATCTCCCTGATCTGCTGAATATGGATCCTACCAAGATGCCCCGCGCCCAAAACACCGATCTTCAATGATCCATTCTGCTTTTCGTTTTCCTTCATGTGCTCGCTGAACCGGTCTACAATTTGGGCGGCAAAAGTAATGGTCCATTTCGGCAACGCTGTCCTGCTCATTACTTTTGGACCGAGATGGCGCTTATGGAAGATGGATACAGGCACAAAGGCCTGCGGAACCAGTTGGTGGAGGAGCTGAAGAAGAAAGGGGTCAAGGATACTAAGGTCTTGGAGGCCATAGGGGCAATTCCTAGGCATCAGTTCATCGATGATACCGCTTTCTTACAGCAAGCCTATGCTGATATTGCCTTCCCAATAGGTTGTGGGCAGACCATTTCACAACCGTATACAGTTGCATTCCAGACCGAACTACTTCAATTGAAGCCTGGAATGAAGGTGCTTGAAGTAGGAACAGGAAGCGGTTATCAATGTGCTGTATTGGTGAAATTAGGCACACGCGTTTTCACGATCGAACGACAGCGCCCACTGTACATGCGCACAAAGACCAAGCTTGCTGAAATGCGGATCCGTGCGGCTACCTATTATGGTGATGGATACGCAGGCTTACCGAAGGAGGCACCTTTCGATAGGGTTATCGTTACGTGTGGCGCCCCTTTTGTGCCGCAAGTGCTATTGGAGCAATTGAAACCGGGCGGCAGGGCTGTTATTCCTGTGGGAGAAGGAGACCTCCAAGTCATGACCGTGGTTGAGAAATTGATGGACGGTACGCTATCTTCCACAACCCATGGAGATTTCCGGTTCGTACCAATGCTTGAACAGAAAGCGGGATAGTTACGACGCATCGCATTTCACGCGAATGCGGTCATGTGCGGGTGTTCATAAGATGCCACGGTCGTTACTTTTGTGATCAGGGATCAGGTTAGATCTGTTCCAGATATAGCGCAAATCAACCCACAACGTAACCTTTGTTAGGATGTATGCGTTAAAGCCCATCGTACCTCAAAAGCACGTGGTAAACCAATGCTGATATTTATCAGTATCGTTAGTCAATGAACTTTTCTACATTCGCCCCCGATTTGGTAAAAAGCGTAACCGCATTCAAACTCCCGATCGAAATGAATGATATCAAGGTTCTTAACAAAAAGCTGTTAGGATCATTAATAATTGTTCATTACTTTTGGCGCGCTTCAGCGGTACGTTTGGCCGCTGGATCACTCCACTAACTACACAAAAAGCACGTAAACCAAAAAACGTTCGACATGAAAAAGATCGTACTCTTCGCCGCAGCGCTTGTAGCATGCTCGGCTACCTTCGCCCAAACGGGCGAGATCACCAGCAATCGCGGTGAAAACTGGCTATCTCAGGATGGCGATTGGGGATTGACCTTTGATGCAAATCCTCTACTTAACTATGCTGGTAACCTATTCAATGGTGCTTCCGGTAACAACATCGGTGGTGGTCTAACATGGGCTAATTCCAACTTCGCTATACAGGGTAAGAAATTGGTAGATGCCAATACAGCTTACCGCGGTAAAGTGCGTATTGGTTTCGGCAGTACCAAGAACACCACGCTTGTAAATGATGTGACCAGCACAGATACTCCACAAGCTCAGGTGGAAGATACACAGAAGAATGGTTTCTTCGCACTTAATCTGGGCGTTGGTCTTGAGAAACGTGTCGGCAGCACACGCGTTGTAGGTGTTTATGGTGCAATGTTCAATGTTGGACTAACCAGCAGCAAAAGCAAATACGAGTATGGTAACGCATTGAGTGCTACCAATCAAGGTCATACGAACTCATTCGGTCAAGGAAATGGTGTTACTGAAGCAAAGAACGGATCAACTTTCGGTCTTGGACTTAGTGCATTCGCCGGTATTGAGTGGTTCTGCGCTCCAAAGATCTCTTTGAGCGGTGAATACGGTTGGGGCTTTATGCTTGCAACTACCGGTTTCGGTGAAACTACAACTGAGTCATGGGATGCTACAGCTGCCAATGGTGCAGGTGCGACCACCACAACTACAGTTGAAGGACCAACAGGTAAGCAGAGCGCATTCAGCCTGGACACCAGCGTTTCTGGCGCTACTGTAGGAATTAATTTCTACTTCCAATAAGGAATAGTTAAGTGATCTTGAAAGGCCTCCGGAAACGGAGGCCTTTCTTTTTTGGGTATACCGCTCACTGACCGTACATTCGAACATGATCCCCGTGTTAGCCCCAACAGCAGTTAAGGACGCCGACCAACGTACGCTTCGAGCACAAGGCATTTCTTCGCTTCAGCTAATGGAGCGAGCAGCTGAGCGGTGTGCCGAACGTATCCTTGATCTTGTACGGACGGAAGCATTTGGCTCCAATAAGGTCAGTTTCATCGTATTTGCTGGGATGGGCAATAATGGTGGAGATGGACTTGCTATTGCCAGGTTACTTCATAAGGCTGGTGTACAAGTGCGCGTAGTTCGAGTGCTTCATTCAAAAAAGGCTTCAGCCGATCATTTTGCTAATTTGGAAAGGTTCGAGCATACTGGGGTTCCAATAGTTGATGTGGATCTTGGATCACTGTCATTTGAGATCGCTGATAACGAGGTTGTTATTGATGCGATGCTGGGTATCGGCGCTTCTGGGCCTCTCCATGAATTACTCAGGAATGTCGTTGAGGTGATCAACAATTCAGGCAATCCGGTGATTGCCATCGATGTTCCGACCGGATTGGATGCAACTGGAGCTACGTTGAATGAACCAGGTCATATTGTTCAAGCTCAATGGACCCTGACCATCGGAGTTCCCAAAATGGCGATGTTCCTTGCTGATAGAGCTCCTTTAGTGGGTCACTGGCAGTTGATCCCCATTGATCTTGAACTTGAAGGGATCAACACACGGGATACGAATGCATATTTGATCGAAGAACAGGATGTGATCAGCAATCTTGGACCTAAGCCACGTTTCGGT